>DASPSY010000117.1:0-16241 GCA_035623685.1 Gaiellaceae bacterium | reverse complement strand
TGGTACTACGGGCCGGGCCAGATCCGTCGCGACGGTTTCAGGATCGGCAACTACTCGCGCATCAATCGCAACTGCTTCATCGACGCGCGAGGGCCGGTCCTGATCGGCGACAACGTCAGCATCTCGCCCGAGGTCGTGATCCTCACGGCCTCGCATCGTGCCGACGACCCCGAGTTCCGCGTCGAGTCACGGCCCGTCGTCATCGAGGACCACGTCTGGATCGGGACGCGGGCGATGATCCTGCCGGGAGTCACCCTCGGCCGGGGGTGCGTCGTCGGAGCCGGAGCCGTCGTCACGCGCGACGTGCCGGAGCTGACGATGGTCGCCGGCGTCCCCGCGCGTCCCGTCGGGCAGCGCCCCGCCGAGGCGACGGCCTACGTCCTCGACAACCCGTTCCCGCTCTTCGAGTAGGCGCCGCGGTCGGCGAGGGATCGATGACGGATCGCGACCGGTCGAGCGACGTGGCACAGGTGGAGGCCGCTCCTGCTCCGCGCGTCGGGCGAAACATCACGGCGCTCGCGAGCGGCCAGCTCGTGACGTGGACGATGACGCTCGCATGGACGATCGTCGTTCCGCGCGCGCTTGGCCCGGCCGGAATGGGTGTGCTCGTGACTGCGTGGTCGGTGACCGGCGTCTTCGGAGTCATCCTCGGACTCGGCACGCGGAACTACCTCGTGCGGGAGCTGGTCGTCGACCCGGACTGCGCGTCGAGGCTCGTCGGGACGGCGATCGTGCTCCGCGTGCTTCTCGCGCCGCTCTTCCTGTGCTCGGTCGCGGTGTTCGGGCTGGTCGCGAATTACGGGCGGGCCGAGACCCTCGTTCTCGATCTCGCAGCGGTCGCCATGGTCCTGACGCTCGTCGGAGAGCCGATGCAGGCCGCCTTCCAGGCGATCGAGCGGATGGAGTACCTGGCGTATTCCGACGTCATCAACAAGTCGGCGCAGGGGCTGGTCGGCATCGTCCTCGCACTGCTCGGCTTCCGAACACTCGGGATCACCGCGAGCTGGATCGTCGTCGCCGCGATCGTGATCGTGCTCAACGCCGTGTGGCTCCGCCGCCACGTCGCGATCGCGCTCCGGACGACGAGGCGTCGAATCGCCGACATGGTGAGGAACAGCTTCGCCTACTGGGCGTTCGGCGTGTTCTTCCTCGTCTACCTCTGGATCGACTCGATCATGTTGTCGCTGATGACGCGACCCGAGGTCGTGGGCTGGTACGGCGTGCCCACCCGCCTGTTCCAGACGCTGATGTTCCTGCCGATGGTCGTGTCGACGGCCTGGTTGCCTCGGCTCGTGCGTGCGTTCCAGGCCGGGCCTGGTGAGCTCCATCGGAGCGCCAGGGCGCCGCTCGAGCTCGTCCTCGTCCTCAGCCTGCCGATCTGTGCGGCGACGGCGATCCTCGCCCGGCCGATGATCCACCTCCTCTACGGCTCTGCCTACGCGGAGGCCGCACCGGTGCTGATCATCCTCGGCCTCTGCGTGCCGCCGATGTACCTGAACATCATGCTCAACCAGGTCCTCGTCGCGGCCAAGCGGCAGATGTCGTGGACCTGGGTGATGGCGGGGGCGACCGTGATCAATCCGCTCTTCAACCTCGCGCTCATCCCCGCAACGGAGGAGCGTTTCCACAACGGCGCGATCGGGGCCGCGATCAGCCTCCTCCTGACCGAGGTCGTGATCGTGGCGGTGGGCATCGTCATCGTCGGCCGTACGGTGTTCGACCGAGCCGTGATCCGGCGGACCCTGCTGACCGGTGTCGCCTCGGCCGCGATGTGGGGCGTGGCGTATGCCATGCGTCCGCTCGGATTGGTTCCCGCGCTGCTTGCGGCCGGTGTGACGTTCGTGCTCCTGGCCGCCCTGTTCCGACTGGTGACGCCGAGCGAGCTGGCGTGGCTTCGGGCCTGCTTCAGGCGCGTTCTGCGCCGGAGCTCCGTTTCGCCTGCAAGCGCCGACGCGCCCTCGTCGGCCTGACCGCCGCCGCCGTCAGTGCGCCGGCTTCTTCGGCAGGAGCCGTGCGGCCGCCCGGGTCTGGGTGTAATGCGTCTTCACCCACGAGCCGTACGCGTTGTTGGGTGTGCCGCCGTAGCTGGTGATCAGGGCGCTGCAGTTCCCCCACGTGTCCCACGTCCAGGCGGTGTAGCCGACTCCATGCGCGTCGGCCCACGGGAGGAACGTCGAGATGTAGCTCGTGCCGCAGTCGGTGGCGTCGTACGTCTCGCCCGTCTCGCCGAAGATCAGCGGGACGCGTCGTGCGATCGGGGCAAGCGTCTGGTCGAAGCACGTCGTCGTGTCGCACGTGTTCTTGCCGTAGATGTGCGCTTCGGCGATCAGCTGGTGGAGCGGATCGTTCGGCTCGTACGCAAGCCACTTCGAGAGGTCGTTCGCGAAGTTGACCCCGGGAATCGCGATCACGCCGCGATAGCCGGCGTTGCGCATGACCGTGACCGCCTGCTGCATCCCCGCCGTGGGGTACGGAACGTTGTTCGGACCGTATGTCGCTTCGCACACGCCGCCGTCGCGGAAGCACCGCGGATCGGTGACCGTCTCGCCCCATGGTGCGAGCACGACGTTCGGGTCGTTCTTGAACGTCGTCGCGAGGCTCGCCCAGAAGGCGGGGGAGTGGTCCGCGTCCGGCGAGCCGGCCTGGTAAGTGGCGGGATACGTTCCCGGGGCTCCCCAGATGAGCGAGAGCTCCGCGTACATGCCGTGGCGGTGGAGCAGGTCGACGTAGCGGACGATCGCCGACCGGTAGTTCGCGCCGGCGTACTCGGGCTTGACGCCGTTGATGTCGAGCCAGCAGTCCTCGTTGAGAGGAATTCGCACCTCGTTGATGTGCCAGGCGGCCATCGCGGCGACCGACTTCGCGTCGCTCGGCCCGTCGAAGATGCCCCAGCCCTGAATGCAGGCATACTCCGTTCCGGCGCGGTTGACGCCGTGAAATCGGACCACGTGTCCCTTGGCGTCGAGCAAGCGGTTCTTCGAGACGTGCAGTCCTTTCGGCTTGGCCGCGTCCACGTGCGCCGTGGCGCTTGCGGGCAATGCGACGAGCATGACGAGCGCGGCGAGGACGGCGAGCGCCTCACCGAGGCGTGGCCGCGGCGATCGACGCGCGGTCGGTGTTACGCGCGGGCGACGAAGTTCCACTGTTCGTTGCGTGCGAAGGCGGCTTCGAACTGGGCCCGGTCGAGCGGTCCGTTGCCGTCGAGATCGTAGATGCGCAGGTCCGCCTCCCGCGTCAGGAGCGCGTGCACGTCTCCGGGCTCTGTCCCGTAGTGGTCCGCGCCGCCCTTCCCGTGCTCGAAGAGAATCGTGGGTTTGTACGTGGCGATCGTCCTGATGCCTCCCTCGAACACCTGGAGCTCGGCTCCTTCCACGTCGATCTTGATGAACTGCGGCACGTATCCAGGCGGCAGATCCTCGTCGAGCGTCTCGACGCGCACCGGCACCGCCTCGGTTCGATGGCCATGCCCGTCCCCCTCCCAGCGGTCGTGGAGGCCGCTGAGCGCCGGCGCGTCGTGGACGAAGGTGAAGGTCGCCTCGCCGCGAGCGTTCGAAACCGCCGCGTTGCGGACGTCGACCGACGGGAACCGCCGCGCGAGCGCACGGCTCAGGTCGGGCAGGGGCTCGTACGCGATGTGCGAGCCGTGCGGCGCAAGGCGGACGATCTCGCGGAGGACGCGGCCGCGGAAGGCCCCGATGTCGACACAGTTCGAGGTCGGCGTCAACGTCGAGGCCAGCAGCGCGTTCAGCTGGCGCTTCTCGTCGACTGATGCCTGGTCGCCCGAGAGCGTCGCGCGGGCTCGCAGCAACGGCTCGTCGATGTGGAGCCTGATCGCGGTGTCGATGAGCCTGTCTCTGAGCGTCGTCATGCTGCGAAGCGGTAGAGGATCTCTCCGGTCGCCCGGCAGAGCCACGTCGGAGAGCGCCGGAGGACTGCGCGCGCGGCGCCCATCGACCGACCGGTTGCGCTCGCCGGCGCTCGCTGCGCGAGCGTCGAGTAGACGAGCGGCTCCTCCCGGGCAGCCCAGCCGCTCTTGAAGTCGCGAAGGCCGCGATCGTCGGCGTCGCTTCGTCCGAAGTCGAACGTTCGATAGCCGTCCTCGCAGGCCCAGCGAATCGCCGTCCAGAAGAGCAGGTGATTCGGGCGCAGCCGCCACTCGCTCGCGTCCGAAGCGCCGTACTTGTACGTCACCGTGGTTCCGCCGGTGAGGAAGACGGCCCCCGCGATCGGCTTCGACCCGGCATAGACGAGCAGGACCCGGCCGTGATCGGGCTCGAGGAGGCGCGTCCACAGGCCCTCGAAGAAGCGGCGCGGTTGCGCGGGCGCTCCGAGTCTTCGGCGGGTCTCGACGTGGAGCCTGTAGTACACGCGCGTCAGATCGCTCTTGGTCTCGCCCCGGCGCACGACGAGATCCTCCCGGTCCGCGCGACGAATGTTGCGCTGCACCTGGGACCGGTGGAAGCGTTCGAACAGCGTCTCGGGATCGGCGGCGAGTGCGAGCGAGTGCGTCACCGCGTCGGCGCGTCGGTGTACGCCGGGCCCGTCGAGCTCCGCGCGCACCTCGAGCGAGCCGACGTGCGCCGCCGTCCGTGCCTGCGCGAGCGTCTGCGCGAAGGCACCGCCGTTCGTTTCCGGCTGGAGCAATGGCGGACAGAAGTCCGTGAAGGGGAGGCCGATCCAGCGTCGGCCGCGCACTCCGCGAACCTCGACCAGAGGCAGCCCGCCCGCGATCGCGCCCTCGTCGTCGAGCACCGCCAGGGCAAACGGGCGATAGCCGTAGCAGTCGGCGAGGAGCTGCGACCACGCGGGCCGGTGAAAGGCGAGCGCACGCGGATGCGACGAGACGTACGTCTTCCAGCGCTCGTCGTCGAGTCCGAGCTCGAGACCCACGTGCCGGACAGAAGCGGATGCCGGCGTGATCGGCTCAGACGCCGTTGCCACGCAGCAGCCTCCGAGCCAACACGCCGGCGAGCATCGGGACCTCCAGCAGACCCGGGACGGGGTCGTCCCGGGCGAAGATCGCGGATTCGCGCGGCCCGCGAAGCGAGCGCGCGTACGCTCGAGCCGAGAGCCTGCCGCCGGCGATCTCCTTGAGCGACACGGGAAGGTCCGTGCTCAGACGAAGCCAACGGACGCCGGTGGCGGCGACGGTCTCCGGAACCGGCTCGTTGCGGGCATGCCGCCAGGCCAGATACGGGAAGTCGACGCCTGCGCGCTGGCACAGGCTGTGCCAGCCCCAGACACGCGGGTTGACGTCGAGCAGCTTCAGCTCGCCGTCTCGCGGGTCGCGCTTGAACTCCACCTCGACGAGGCCCGTGAAGCCGAGCCTCGCGAGGAAGTGCTCCGCTTGCGCCACGACCTCCGGCTGCTCGATCGTCTCGACGTACGTGCTCGCGCGTCCGAAGTCGGCCGGGTACTGGCGCGTTCTTCGCGCGACGACGCGTGCGAGCGGGCGTCCTGCGTCGCAGAGCGCGGCGTACGAGAACTGCTCGTCGCCGCCGCCCGGGACGATCTCCTGGATCAGAAGGAGCTTCGGGTCGACCAGCTCTGCGGCCTCCTCGAAGCGGTCGTACAGCTCGTCCGCGTCGTCGACGCGCCACGCCTTCGCTGCAGTGAGCCGGTTGAATCCCTCCTTGACGGCCGGCTTGACGATCACCGGATAGTCCAGAGCGAGCGACGCCGCTTCCTTCGCCGTCGCGGCCGTCCAGGTGCGGGGATATCCAAGGCCGATCTCCTCCGCGAGCTCGTACGTCAGCCGCTTGTCGTAGGCCCAGCGGAGGATCTCCCAGGGCGGGGTCGTGAGCACGAAGCGCTCTGCGAGCGGCGTGTGGAAGCGCCCGACGAGCGCGGCATCGTCATCGGTCGTGGGGAACAGCGTCCAGCCTTCGAGGTCGTGCTCCTCGGCGAGCCGTGAGACGAACGCGCACCGTTCGAACTCCGAGTCGCCGACGGAGGCGACGCGGCCCGTTGCGTAACGCGAATGCGCGGCCAGGACGTCGTCGTCGCTGGTCACGACCCAGACGGGGATTCCTCTACGTCCGAGGCTGCGGACGACGGCGAGGCCCCGGTAGTCGGAGCCCATGACGAGCGCGCCTGCGCCCCGTCGCAGTGATGCCGTCCGGGGACGCTTCGCAGCCGGCGTCGCCGCCGGAGAGCGGAGCAGCTGCGTGAGCGTCATGTGCTCGGGCGCTTCGCCCGCGTGCCCAGGATCGCACGGGTCAGGACAGGTGCCGCGAACTCGGTGCCGGCCACGAAGCGCATCAGCGGGCCGTAGCTCCATGCGGCCGGCGCACCGATGAAGTGCAGGCCGTCCACCGACGTCTGGAAACCGCGATCGAGCTTCGGGAAGCCGCCTGCGCGGTCGACCCGATCGACGAGCCTCCGTGACAGGAACGGGTAGTCGGCGATATCGACGCGGTAGCCCGTCGCCAGGAGCACGTGATCACACGTGCGCCGAGAACCGTCCTCGAGCGTGAGCTCGACCCCCTCCTCGCGCGCGTCGGCGGATACGACATTCGTGTCGACCGTGATCGGCACGTTCTGGAGGCGCGCGACGAGCCAGGCAGCGCCGGCCGGCCGCAGCGAGCGAACCGCGAACCGGTCCTGGAGATACCGCGGCATGCGGCGGTACCACTGCGGCGCGGAGACGATCCTGCTGATGCCCGCCGGACCGACCTCGGCCGGCGCGAACAGGAACGACGTCAGCGGTCCGAGTCGGTGGAGACGTGGCACACGGCGGAGGTAGAAGATCCGCCCCGCGCGGACGAGCACTTCGACCTCGGCGCCGGTCTCGTGGAGGAGCGCGGCCGACTCGAGGGCGCTCTGTCCGCCACCGACAACGATCACGCGACGTCCGCTGAAGTGCGAGAGGTCGCGATGCTCCGAGGTGTGAGAGGCCAGCTCGGTCGGAAGGTGCCGGAACTGGGTCGGCTTCCAGGCGAACGGCATGATCCCGGCCGCGACGACCACCCGGGACGGACGAAGCGTGTCACCGTCTGCGAGCTCGAGTCGGAGCCCCGACCCGTTCGCGTCGATCTCCGTCACCTGACGTGTGTCGAGCTGCGCAAAAGCCTCCTTCTGGAACCAGCGGCCGTAGTCGACGAAGCGACCGAGGCTCACCGGGCGCGACAGCTCCTGCCGGGTCGCAGTCTGGTACGAGTCGAGGGTCAGGTCGCGTCCAGGATCCGAGATGTGCGACGCGACGTACGGCGAGCGCAGCACCATGCCGTGCGGCATCTGCCGATCCCAGAACGACATCGGCTCGCCGAACACCCGGATGTCGAGCCCGTTGGCTGCGTGAAGATGTGCAGCCGCTGCTAGCCCATACGGCCCGGCACCGACGATGGCGACGTCACATTCTGGTCCGCTCACTTGTCTCGGTCGCCGCAGTCCCTTGCCGTCCCCGTGGCGGCGACCGCCACCCCCTTTCCTGCGAAGGGTGGCACGGAGGTCTCGACTTTCCTACTGACCTATCGGGGAGGACGACCCGGAATTGGTCGGCGGCTCCAGGGCGACGTAGTCGTGACCTGAGCTCGCGCGCATCGTGCCGTAACGCTGCTCGTACACGTCCGCGCGACCCTCGTCCCGCTGGCGCCACCAGGCCGCGACCTCGCGAGGAAGCGCGTGCCAGAGCTCACGGCGTTCGACGATTCCGTCGAGGAAGTCGCGGTAGATCGCGCGCTTGTCCGCGTCGCCGAGGTATCCGGGATCCGGGTGGCTGAGGCACTGGATCAGACCGAACCGCTCCTCGATCCTGTCGACCTGGTCGAGCCAAGGCTCTGCTGAGCGCTTGCGCAGAAGCGTCAGGAGGGTGTGGTCCTGCGGGAGCGTGTACGGAAGCTCGACCATCCGTCCCAGCATGAACGGCCAGATCGAGCAGCAGCCGCCGGGCTGTGGCTCGTACGGATCAGAATGGGGAACGCTGCAGTCGTACTCGACGGGGAGGTCCGGCAGCCAACTCGACACTCGGTAGGTCGCGGGCGAGCGGAAGCCCAGCGCGCCGAACCGGTGGGCGGCGTCCGCGAGCTTCGGGAGCTGTCGCTCGAACTCTTCGCGCGACGAGAAGAGCGAGCGGTCGTGGTAGAGACCGTGCAGACCGATCTCGAACCCGCGCTGAGCCAGGTCGCGAAGAATGCCCTCGTCGACCTCGTACTGGTCTCCGACGACGTTGAAGGACGACCGCAGGCCGCGCTCCTCCTCGAGATCTGCGAGCTCGAGCGCGAGTCGCAGCCCGACCGCCGACTCGACGTCGTGCGTCAGGATCACGGTCGCGCGGTACGTTCCCGGCCAGAACCAGGCGAATTCGCCTTCGTCCGCCCCCGTGGCGAGCAGGTGGCAGAGCGCGAAGAAGCGCAGGAGCGAGTCGACGCTCCCGTCGTAGGGCCAGCGCGGGAACTCCGGCAGCCTGCCCATCCGAATGAACGCGCGGCGCGCGCTCAGCCAGAACTCCCGCGGCAGCAGGCGCTTGATGCGGTAGTAGACACGCAGCTGACCGCTGCTCAGCGCGCGTACCTTGGCGCTGTCGCGCCACACCTCGGTGACGTAGCTCGCGTACGCCTCGTCGACGTCGAAAGGGACGAAGACCGTGCCGTCCGCTCGGCGTCGTGCCTCGACCGGCGAGCCCGATGCCGTCTCGAAACGCTCGATCGTCTCGCCGGTGCAGTCGTCGTCGACGCGCGCGGAAGCCAGCAGCCGCCACGCGCCTGCGGTTCCGTCCGGTCGGTGGGGCGTTGCGCGCAACCACTCCGGCGGTGAGGCGCCGGCGCCGTGATCGATCTCGACCTGCTCGCGCGGCTGCAACAGCCGCGCGAGCCGAGGGCCGACCGTGAGCTCAGGCGTTGTGAGCGAGGATGGAGTCATAGACGCTCAGATACGTCTCTCGCTGGACCGACCAGCCGTTCTCGGCTTGTGCTCGCCTTCCGTTGCGTGCGAGCTCGTCGCGTCTCGTCGGATCGTCGTGCAGCAGGCGGATCGCGCGGGCGAGATCGGCGGCATCGCCGGGCTCGTAGTACTCGAGGACGCTGTCGTCGTAGAGCTCCGAGACCGCGTGAAGCCGGCTCGCGATCACCGGCAGGCCGAAGATCCAGTAGTCGACCATCTTGTTCGTGTGGACGAGGTGCGAGTAGGGGGACGCCTTCTGGGCGACGACGCCGACGTCGGCCGAGTGCAGGAGGTCGTTGAGTCGCTGGTTGCTCACCCAGCCCTCGAATCGGATCACGTCCTCGAGGCCGGCCGACCGGATCTGCTCGAGCATCGCCTCGACGTGGGAGCCGCGCCCGGTGAACACCACCCGGAGGTCCGGCAGCTCGTCACGCAGGAGCCGGGCCGCCTCGACGATCGTGTCCTGGCCGTAGCGATCCTCGATTGCGCCGTGGCAGATGACCGTGAATCCCTCCTTGTCCGGGGCGGGTGTCGGTGACCAGTTGGACAGTCGGATCTGGGGGTCGGCGCCGTTGAGGACGACGCTGATGCGGTCGGCACGAGCGCCGCGCTCGACGTACCGATCCTTCAACTGGTTGCTCACGGTGAAGGCATGGTTGGAGAAGCGGAGCGCGTGTTGCTCGATCCGCGCGAGCGTGCTCGACACGTGCCCGGGCCCGTAGAGCGTCTCCGCCAGCTCGGGCATCGGCTCGTTCATGTACGCGACGACCGGACACCCGAGCAGCTTGGGAACCGCTGCCGAGAACACGAGGAAGTCCGGCATCGTGTTCACCTGGACGACGGCATACCGGCGACGAACGTGGCGGACCGCGAGCGTCGCGCTCACGAGCGCGAAGAACCACACATAGCTCGCGGCGTAGTGGACCTTGCTCGATCGGCGCAGCGATGCACCGAGGCTCGTGACGACGACGCCGTTGATGACCATGGTACGGGGCCGCTCGGGGTGTCGCATGCACAGGATCTCGACGTCGAAACCCTCGCTGACCAGCGTCTCTGCAACACGCTGGAGCGGCGGCTCGTAGAGGTCGGTCTGGCGGACGATGCAGATTCGGCCTCGACTCGACTCAGCCACGGGAGCCCTCCGCACTCTCGGTCAACACCGGTGTCCGGGCAGCGGCCGTCCGTGGTCGGGCGACCGCGGCCGGCACGAGTTGCCTGTAGAGCGCCTCGAGCCGGTCGGCGGCGGCGTCCCACGAGTACTCGCGCTCCATCAGCGCGCGACCTGCACGTCCCAGCGCCGCAGCGGTGGCCTTGTCGTCGAAGAGCGCGACGACGCTTGCTGCGAAACGCTCGGCGCCGTCCGCCACGAGCAGGTGCTCGTGGTCCGCCACGTTCACGCCCTCGCAGCCGAGCGACGTCGACACCATCGCCTTACCCATCGCCAATCCCTCGACGACCTTGAGCCGAGTCCCGCCTCCCATCCGGACCGGGACGGCGACGACCGCCGCTCGCTCGACGTAGGGACGAATGTCGGCCACCTCCCCGGTCACGGTCACACCCGGCTTCCTCAGGCGCTCGAGGTCGGCGGGCTCGCCGCGACCGACGATCGTCAGGCTCGCCTCCGGACGGCGACGCCGGATCAGTGGCCAGATCTCGTCAACGAGGTAGTGGGCCGCGTCGAGATTCGGCCGATACTTCATGAGCCCGTTGAAGACCAGCGTGTTCGGGTCGGGGCCGAGGGAGCTCGGCGAGAAGTAGTCGAGGTCGACGCCGTTCGGGACGACCGCCGTCAACGTCGCGGGCGCATGCTCGCGGACGATGCGCTCCTCGCGGTCCGACGTCAGGACGCAGGCCGAGACGCGTCGCCACCAGCGCTGCTCGAACCGCCGGAAGCGGGCGTGCTCGATCACGTGGTACGCCCGCCGCGGCAGGGAGCGCTCGCCCGCCTGCATGCGCCGGAAGACCTCGTACTCGATGTTGTGCTCGTCGAGGACGAGGCACGAGCCCGTCGGGAAGCGGAAGGTGCAGAGCAGGCTCGACTCGAGCTGGATCACGTCGAAGCGCTGGGCGCACACGTCGTCGATCGCCGCCTGCATGTCCGGGAGGTACGTGGCTCGGCACGAGTACGGCCGAGGCGAGAGCAGCGTCAGGCTCTGGGCTCGCCGTTTTGCGGCCTGTGCCTCGAATGGGCGTTCGACGACGACGACGTCCAGCTCCTTCTGGAGCTTCGCGACGTTCGGCCTGTCGTCCGGCGTCGAGTAGCTCAGCAACGTCACCTCGTGGTGCGGCGTCAGCCGGCTCACGAGCTGGTGCACGCGCATCGCGAACCCCCACCGTGGCGGGAACGGGAACTGGGTCGAGACCACGAGGATCCGTAGGCCGTTGTCAGTCATCTCGGTTGCAGCACCAATCGTCCGTCGCGCGGATCGTCCACTCGGCTTGTAGGTGCTCGATCGTTCCGGGTCAATGACGTAGTCGGTGGGATTCGCGGTTCTTGCGTGAAGACTCCGGTGGTCTCCACCGCTGGCAAATGCGTCAGAAGCGCCGATACTGCGGTACGTGCAGACCGGTCTCGACGTGCTCCTCACCGCACTCGCCGTCCCCGTCGCCGCCGCGGCGGTGTACCAGGTCGTGATCGCAGTTGCGGCTTTCTTCTACGCGGGGTCGACCGGAGGACGGCAACGGGGAAGGCCCTCGACACGGCTCGCCGTCCTGGTTCCCGCGCACGACGAGGCGGCACTGATCGCGCGTTGTGTGAGCTCGCTCAAGAAACAGACGTACCCCGCAGACCTCTTCGACGTCGTCGTCATCGCCGACAACTGCTCGGACGAGACTGCGGCGATCGCACGCTCAAACGGCGCCGACGTGCTCGTTCGCGTTGACCTCGATCGGCCAGGAAAGGGTCGTGCGTTGCGGTGGGCGATCGACAAGCTCCTCTCCGGGCGGAGACCACCCGATGCCGTGGTGATCGTCGACGCGGACTCCGTTGCCGATCCAGGTCTTCTTGCGGCGCTCGTCCGGCCGTTCGAGACGGGTGCGAGGGTCGTCCAGGGAGAGTCGCTCCTGTCGGAGGACGGGTCGCCACAGAGCGCATTGCGTGCCGCTGCGTTCCTGCTCGTGAACCACGTGCGACCGTCAGGCCGAGCGGTGCTCGGCCTGCCGTCCAACCTTGCCGGGAACGGGATGCTCCTCGGACGCGCCGTCCTCGAGACGAATCCGTGGGACGCGTACACAAGCGCCGAGGACGTCGAGTACTCCGTCGGGCTCCGCATGGCGGGGATCCGAGTCGTGTTCGGCGCCGGCGCGATCCTGCGGACTCCAACGCCTCCGAACGCGCGTGCCGCCGAGCAGCAGCGGCTGCGGTGGGAGGGCGGGAAGCTGCATCTTGCGTACAGGCGGTGTCCGCGCCTCGTCTGGCACGCGATCCGCGAGCGGAGGCCGCTGCTCGTCGACGCCGCCGTCGAGCTGGCGCTGCCGCCGCTCGGCCTGCTGACCGCTGCGGCGGTTCTCGGCGCGGTCCTCGCCGCCGTGCTCGCGTGGCTTGGCCTCGTCGGAGCGTCGGCGGTCGTCCCCTGGTTGGTAGCAGTGGGCGCGATCCCGCTCTACGTCCTGCTGGGTTTCCGTGCCGGACACGCGCCGAGGTCCGCGTACCGAGCGCTGCTGCGTGCGCCGCTCTTCGTCGTCACGAAGACCGTGAGGAGCTACCGGCTGATCGCGTTCAGGTCCGACACATGGGTCAGGACGCAACGCGCAGAGTGACGCGACGAGGAGCGTCTCGCCGAGGCGGCACCTCGCCGTTCGTTCAGTAGGCAAGCCGTCGACCCCGTGCCAGTCTGCGTCGGAAAAGGGGGGCGCCTGCCGATCGCGGGACGACGATCCGGGCGAGGCCGGCGTGAGAGCGATGAGCGATTCCACGAACTTGTCGGGCGAGCGGACAGGCGAGCAGCCTTCACGCGGCGTACGGACCCAGGTGCCGCTCGTCGATCTGCGCGCGCAGTACCGAACGATCGAGGAGGACGTTGCAGCGGCGCTGCAGCGCGTGCTCGAACGCCAGATGTTCGTCGACGGACCGGAGACGGCAGCGTTCGAGGCGGAGTTCGCTGAAGCGTGTGAGGCCGACGACTGCGTCGCTGTCTCGAGCGGCACGACCGCGCTCGAGCTCGCGCTCGCTGCGCTGGGCGTCGGGCCGGGCGACGAGGTGATCACCGTGTCGCACACCTTCATCGCGACCGCCGGCGCGATCGTCAACACGGGCGCGACGCCCGTGTTCGTCGACATCGACGAGAAGACGTGGACGATGTCGCCCGAGCAGGTCGCGGAGGCGGTCGGCCCGCGCACGAAGGCAGTCGTGCCCGTGCACATCTACGGACACCCAGCGGACGTCCCCGCGATCGCTGCAGCGGCACCCGGCGTCCCGATCATCGAGGACGCGTGCCAAGCGCACGGAGCGCGCTACTTCGGAAGCACCGTCGGCACGTACGCGTGGGCAGCGTGCTACAGCTTCTACCCGGGAAAGAACCTCGGCGCGTACGGCGACGCGGGCGCGGTCGTGACAAACGACCGGCAACTCGCTGCGACGTTGCGCTCGACGCGCGACCACGGGCGCAACACCGGGAGGAAGTACGAGCACGGACGGCTCGGGACGAACGCGCGGGCTGGCGAGCTCCAGGCAGCAGTCCTCCGTGCGAAGCTTCCGTACCTCCCCGAGTGGACGGAGGCGCGGCGGAGAGTCGCCGAGCGCTACGAGGCAGGTCTCCGCAACGCGAACGTGCAGCTTCAGGTCGTGCAGCCGTGGGCGGAGCACGCACGTCATCTGTTCGTCGTCCTGCACGACGACCGGGATCGATTGCTCGCGGCTCTGCAAGCCGAGGGTATCGGTGCGGCGATTCACTATCCGGTTCCGGTTCACCGCCAGCAGGCGATGGTCGACCGCTGGCGCGGGTTGGATCGCGGACTGTCGGTGACCGAGGCGGTCTCGTCGACGTGCTTGTCGCTTCCGCTCTATCCGGAGCTCGACGACGCCGACGCCGATCGTGTTCTCGGAACACTCGCCTCGGCACTGGACACGCGTTCCGAGATGCACGCGGCGGCACTCGTCTGACGCAGGTCGACGACGAGAAACTGGTCGTTCGACCAGTTGGTCAGCGTACTGGCCGCTGCGATCCTTCAAGCGTGGTCCTGCCGGCAAACCATGTCCGGCCGCGGCCGGATCGCGTGGCTCTCATTGGGCTTGCGCTCGCAGCCGTAGCCTGCTGTGCGCAGATCACTGCGCAGTTCGTCGACTACTGGGCGTTCGACCTTCGCTTCGACTGGCTCAACGGGAACAGCGCCTCGAGCGCGTTCGCATGGGTCAGCGGCGCCGCGATCCTCGGAACCGCGCTGGCGTTCGCGCGCATCGCGATCGTCTCTTCGAGTGACCGCCGAACGGCCGTCGCGATCGCGTGTCTCTTCACGTTCCTCCTCGTCGACAACCGCGTCCACATCCACGAGCGGCTGAACCACGGCAAGCTCCTGTTCCTGCCGCTCCTCGGCGTGACCTTCGTGCTGCTCTGGCGATTCTCGGCGCGTCAATCGGTTCGTGAGCGCCGTCTGGTCCACGCGGGGCTCGCGTTCCTCCTGGTGTCTCTGCTCGTCGCCCTGCTCGGCCCGACGGTCCTCCACTCTGCGGGATGGACGGCGCACGACTGGCAGTACCAGGTCAAGGTCGCGATCAAGGAAGGTACCGAGAAGGCCGGCTGGATCCTCGTGTGCTTCGGTGCGCTCGCGTCACTCCAGCGACTCGGGAAGGGGCCGGGCTAGTGGACCTTCGCCGGGGACGGGGGAGCTTGAAGTGGTTTGCGACGACGCTCCTTGCGGCGCTTCTGCTCGTCCTGCTCGTGCTCAACGTCGCCGGTAGCTCGGCGGCGACCTCGTCGAGCTATCCGAGCGTGGTGTTCTCGGATGGGTTTGAGTCGGGGTCGTTGAGTGCGTGGGATGGGTTTGGGGGGAGTGGGTCGTCGAGTGTTGTTGGGGCTGCGGCGCATTCGGGTTCGTATGGGTTGCGGTTGTCGAATGCGTCTGGTCAGTTTGGGTTGGTGGTGAAGACGTTGTCGGCTGCGTTGCCGGATAGTTCGACGAGTTTTTGGGTGAGGTTTGGTTCGGTTGGTGGTTTGCGGACGGTGGCGCAGGCGCGTGATCAGGGGAGTAGTTCGACGATGTGGGCGCTGTTGTACGACGGTGGCCAGCATGGTTTGTACTTCTATCCGTACAAGGGGTCGAGTAGTACGGAGATCTTTACGGGTGCGAACTCGGTGCCTGCGAATACGTGGGTGAAGGTGGAGGTGCAGTACACGGCGACGAGTACGGGTGGGGCGCAGCTCTTCGTCAACGGGCAGACGCAGTTGGGGTGGGGTGTGAGTGGTGATTACACGCGCAGCACCAACTTCCAGAAGCTGCAGTTGTGGAACGACGTGGTCGACACCACCGACTTCGACGACGTCGCCGTTGCCGTACCGTCAGGATCTGCGCCGAGCGTGCCTGGTGCACCCACTGGCGCTGCCGGAACGGCCGGTAACGGCTCCGTCAATCTTTCGTGGGCGGCTCCGTCGTCGAATGGTGGGAGTGCGATCACCGGGTATCGGGTGACGCCGTATGTGAATGGGACGGCGCAGACGCCGATCCTGACGGCGTCGACCAACACCAGCTACACGGTCACCGGCCTGACCAACGGCACCGCCTACACCTTCACCGTCGCCGCCATCAACGGCGTCGGACCGGGACCAGAATCCTCAGCGAGTTCGCCGATCACGCCGCTCTCGAGCACGCAGACCGCACCCGGAGCGCCGACCGGCGTGTCGGGAACGCCGGGCAGCGGCTCGGTCGCGCTCTCCTGGGTTGCGCCGTCGTCCAACGGTGGCAGCGCGATAACGGGCTACCGGGTTACCCCGTACGTCAACGGGACTGCGCAGACACCGGTTCAGACCGGGTCCGCGAACACGAGCTACACGGTCACCGGCCTGACCAACGGCACCACGTACACCTTCACCGTCGCTGCGATCAATGCGGTCGGCACGGGGTCTGACTCGACCGCCTCGGCCGCCGTGACCCCACAGGCTGCGAAGAGCTATCCGAGCGTGGTGTTCTCGGATGGGTTTGAGTCGGGGTCGTTGAGTGCGTGGGATGGGTTTGGGGGGAGTGGGTCGTCGAGTGTTGTTGGGGCTGCGGCGCATTCGGGTTCGTATGGGCTGCGGTTGTCGAATGCGTCTGGTCAGTTTGGGTTGGTGGTGAAGACGTTGTCGGCTGCGTTGCCGGATAGTTCGACGAGTTTTTGGGTGAGGTTTGGTTCGGTTGGTGGTTTGCGGACGGTGGCGCAGGCGCGTGAT
>DASPSY010000114.1:0-3779 GCA_035623685.1 Gaiellaceae bacterium | reverse complement strand
CGCCGGGAAGCTCGGCGGTCTCGCCTCCGATCAGCGTGCAGCGCGCCGCGCGGCAGACCTCCGCCGCTCCATCGACGAGCTGTGCGACCTGCTCGAGGTCGATCCGGTTCGCGGCGACGTAGTCGAGGAGGAAGAGCGGCTCGGCGCCGCTGCAGATCACGTCGTCGATGCAGTGAGCGGCGAGATCCATGCCTGCCCAGTGGAGCCGTCCGGCGCGCCGCGCGAGCGTCAGCTTCGAGCCGACGCTGTCCGTCGAGGCGGCCAGGTAGCGCCGGTCGTCGAGGGGATAGAGGCCGGCGAAGGCACCGAAGCCCGTGGCTCCGGTCGACTCGACCGCAGCGCGGAGGCGCTCGACGACCGCGTTCGCCGTCGCGAGGGAAACCCCGGCTTCCTCGTAGGTGGGCGTGGGCGCGCGCTTCGTCAACGACTCGAGTCTACGACCCTCCTGTCGTCGCCGCAGTGACGCGAGTGTCGGCTAGACGAACAGCTCCGCGTGCAGCTCGGGTCGGCCCTGCGGTCCGTCGGGGACGAAGCGGACCATGGCCCCGTCGATCTCCACGGTGTCCAACGTGTAGGGGACGCCGAGCAGGTCGCCCAGCGCCGCCGCCTTCGCAGGCGGATCGTCGGTGCGGAGGTGCAGCTCGACGAGCCGAAGCTCGCTCCGGTGCTCGAGGAGCTCCTCGAGCCATTCGCGTGGCGGATGGAGCTCGAGCCGGTAGCCGGCGCCGGTCGCGACGAAGGTCCGGCGGCCGCCGTGCTCCTGCACGCGGAGGTCGCGGGCTCGCGCGGAGGCGAGCACATCCGAGAACTCGTCGTCGTCGAGCGCGAAGCCGAGGTGGTCCACGCGCGGCAGCTCCCACTGGCCCGGCTGGACGACGACGTTCACTGCGCCTCGCTCGAGCTCGCTCAGCCGCAGCTTGAAGCCCTTGCGCTCGAGGTCCTCCCAGCCGACGCCGGCCTCGAAGGACGTGACCTCGTCGCCGACGCGCCCGTGCCGGGCGACCAGGCGGAACCCGAGCTTGCCGACGTACCGCGCCTCGACCTCCCGCAGCCTGCTCGTGACGAGGTGGTAGTGGAAGAGACGCACGCCGGGGAGCGTAGACGCGCAGGAACCGGGCACGTGGCGCTGAACTCGCAAGTGCCTGCCGTGCGCTCTACGGGCATCCATCACGTCGATCTGGTCGTTTCCTCGATCGAGCGGAGCTTGCCCTTCTACACCGGGCTCCTCGGGCCGCTCGGATACACGCGCGTCGGCGAGGTGGAGGGCGAGCGCGGCGAGACGATCTGGTACCTGTCGGGGCCTGGGACGAGCGTGGGTCTGCGCCAGGCGCAGACCGAGTCCGAGCGTCACGACCGCTACGCGGTCGGCGTGCATCACGTGGCCTTCGAGGCGGACTCGCGCGCGGTCGTCGACGAGCGCGCCGCCTGGGTGGTCGAGCAGGGCCTCGAGCTGGAGAGCAGCCCGCAGGAGTACGCCTATGTGCCCGGCTACTACGCGGTCTTCTTCTACGACCCTGACGGGATCAAGCTGGAGATCGTCCACGTGCCGGTTCTCGTCGCCGCCTGACCCGCAGTACCCTCGTCGGATGGCGCACGACGAAGGCGGCGGAATCAACCTCTGGGAGCTCCAACTCGCGGCGCGCAACCACGGCATGCCGTTGGAAGCGCTGCGTCACGCGATCACGCCACCTGGGCTTCACTACCTTCTGATCCACTACGACGTCCCGGTCGTCGACGTCGAAACCTGGAAGCTCGCGGTCGACGGCGCCGTCGCGAGACCGTTCGCGCTGACGCTCGACGACCTGCGCGCACGGCCGAGCGAGGATGTCGTCGTGACGATGGAGTGCGCGGGGAACGGCCGCGCGCTGCTCGAGCCGCACGTCGTCAGCCAGCCGTGGCTGCGGGACGCGGTCGGAACTGCGCGCTGGCGCGGCGTTCCGCTGCGCGTCGTGCTCGACGAGGCCGGCGGCGCGGACGACGCGGTCGAGGTGTTGTTCACGGGACTCGACCGCGGCATCGAGGGCGGCTCCGCGCAGGACTACCAACGCAGCCTGTCCCTCGATGAGGCGCGCCGCGACGAGGTGCTGCTCGCGTACGAGATGAACGGCGCGCCGCTGCCGGCGCAGCACGGCTTTCCGGTCCGCCTGGTCGTCCCGGGCTGGTACGGCATGACCAGCGTCAAGTGGCTCGGACGGATCACGTTGCTGCTTGAGCCGTTCGGCGGGTACCAGCAATCGGCCGCGTATCGACGCCGTCGCAGCGAGGAGGAGACGGGCGAGCCGGTCACTCGGATCCTGCCGCGCTCGCTGATGGTGCCGCCGGGGATTCCCGAGTTCCTCACGCGCGAGCGCACGGTCGAGCCGGGGACGTGCGTGCTCGAGGGGCGAGCGTGGTCCGGGCTCGCGCCGGTCGTGCGCGTCGAGGTGACCGTCGACGGCGGCGGCACGTGGTCGGACGCCGAGCTCGGGGACGAGGGCCTCGGCCGCTGGGCGTGGCGACCATGGCACTTCGACTGGGAGGCTCGCGCAGGCCCGCCCCGCAGGCTCGGCTCGCGCGCGACCGACGCGGACGGGAACGTGCAGCGGGACGAGCCGGCGTGGAACCTCGGCGGCTACGAGAACAACGCCGTCCAGTGGCTCGACGTGACCGTCGCATGGAGCAAGCGGGCCGCCCTGGGCAGCAGTCGAACGGGGTAGCAGTCAGTCGGGAGTAAACTGAGGTCGCGACCGACCGATGTCGAGGCGCATATGGAATCCCTGGACGTTCGTGCGCTGCCGGGTCGCAGGGAAGCACCGCTGGGAGCTGGTCACTGGCGACGATCTCGACTACGGCTGGACTGGCGATGACCTTGACTCCGGCTGGCGCTGCCGAGACTGTGGTGAGCTAGTCCTCAAGCGGCACCTCGTTGAGCGGGAGCACGAGCCTGAGATAACGAGCCCATACTGGGGCCGACGCCGAGCTCCCAAGACTCCCAGTGAGTAGTCGTCCTCGCGAATCGCGCAGGCTTCTCGGTCAGCTTGGGCACGAGACCCCAGACCGCGTCACCCGCAACTGGCGGAGCGTTAGGCCGGCGTCCGCTCGAACCGCAGCTTCGCGCCTTCGATCGGGACGGGGGTCGGGTACTCGCGGGTGAGGCACGCGCGGCAGAACTGCGACTCCGGCCGGCGGGTCGACGCCTGCAGACCGTCGAGCGAGAGGTAGGCGAGCGACGTCGCGCCGATGTGCTCGCGGATCTCCTCGACGCTCTTGTCCGCGGCGATCAGCTCCTCCGGGTCGGCGAGGTCGATGCCGTAGAAGCACTGTCCGATCACCGGCGGCGACGAGACGCGCACGTGCACCTCGGCCGCACCCGCCTCGAACAGCATCTGCACGATCTGGCGCGTCGTGTTGCCGCGCACGATCGAGTCGTCGACGACGACGATTCGCTTGCCCTTCACCTCCGCGAGCGGGTTGAACTTGAGCTTGATCCCCTGCTCGCGCAGTCCCTGGTCGGGTTGGATGAACGTTCGTCCCACGTAACGGTTCTTGATCAGGCCCTCGCTGAACGGGACGTTGAGCGCGCGCGAGAAGCCGATCGCAGCAGGCGTGCCCGAGTCGGGGACGGGCAGCACGAGGTCGGCGTCGACCGGCGCCTCCTCGGCGAGCCGCTCGCCCATGCGGACCCGGGCGCCGTGGACCTCGACGCCCGAAAGGCGCGAGTCGGGCCGTGCGAGGTAGAAGAACTCGAAGATGCAGAGCGCACCGCCGTCGTCGGGCTCGACGGCCTGCTCGGCGACGAG
>DASPSY010000045.1:0-11588 GCA_035623685.1 Gaiellaceae bacterium | reverse complement strand
GTCGAAGCCATCGAGCCGGTCGAGAGCGAGGAGCTCCCGGAGAGCGAGCGGGGCGTGCGCGGGTTCGGCTCGTCGGCCCTGTGAACGAGCCGCGCATCCGCGTGTCGGCGCTGCTGCGGTGGCGCGACCGCATGCTCCTCTGCCGACACGAGAAGCCGGGCAAGGAATACTGGCTCCTTCCGGGCGGCGGCGTGAACTCGGGGGAGAGCCTCGTCGATGCGCTCCATCGCGAGCTGGCGGAGGAGATCGGGATCGACGACGAGCTGCCGGTCGAAGGGCCGGTCGCGATCGTCGACTCGATCGCGCCGGCCGGCAGCTCGGCGACGAAGCACGTCGTCCACATCATCTTCGCCGGCGATCTCGGCGGTCGCTCGCTCGAAGCGGTCACATCCAACGACGCCGCAGTACGCGGCCACCGGCTGTTCGCGGTCGGGGACCTCGACGGCGTCGTCCTCCATCCGCCGATTCAGCGCTTCCTCGCGCGCTGGCAGCCCGGAGACCCGGTCGCCTACCTCGGCGCGCTCTGGGTTCCTTGAGGCGCGAGCAGAGCTAGAGTCGCCCGCCGCGGCGCTCGGCGCGGCGCGCCGAGACGGAGTGCGCCTCGGCCTCGAACGAGTCGTCGAGCGGCTCGAGCGGCTCCGGCGCGGCGGTTCCCGCCGCGTGTGCGAGCGCCTGGGCGAGGAGCCAGTCGGCGAACCATGGGTTCCGGGGGAGGAGAGGGCCATGGAGGTACGTTCCGACGGCGCGTCCGAGCCGACAGCCCTCGTAGCCGCTCTCGCCGTCGTTGCCGAAGCCGGCGACCACGCGGCCGAGCGGCTCCGCGCCGTCGTCCAGCGTCGTCCGGCCGGCGTGGTTCTCGAAGCCGGCGAGGGTGCGCGGCACGCCAGGCTCGAGCTCGCACTCGAGCAGGACATCGCCGATCATGCGCCGCCTTCCCGCGACCGTCTCGAGGGGGAAGAGGCCGATGCCGGGCAGCTCGGTTCCGCCGAGGTCGCGGTACGAGCGGCCGAGGAGCTGGTAGCCGCCACAGACTGCGAGTAGCGCGGTCCCGGCGTCGACTGCGGAGAGCAACTGCTCGCGCCTGGCGACGAGATCGGACGCGACGAGCAGTTGCTCGCGGTCCTGTCCTCCTCCGACGTACAGAAAGTCGTAGCCCATGATGTCGAGCCCGTCGCCGACGCTTACGGCGGTGACGTCGAGCTCGTGGCCGCGCCACGCGGCGCGTCGGGCGAGCACGGCGATGTTCCCGCGGTCGGCGTAGATGTTCAGGTAGTCCGGGTAGAGGTGCGCCGTTCGGATCCTCACGCAGCCCGCTCCCAATACGGTCGCACGAACCCGCGGGCGGCGACGATCTTCCGCAGGGCCAGCATCGCCGTGTACGTCGGCAGGACGACGAGCTCCTCGCCGGAGGGCGTCAGCTGGAGACCGCGGTCGAGCGCTCGCTCGAGCGAGCCGACGACCTCGATCCTGTCGGGATCGAGCCCGCCGTACTTGAAACGGAGCGCGAGCTCGGCTGCCCGGTCGCCGCTGACGACGAGCGTCTCGAGGCCTGCGGCGAGCGGCTCGAAGTCCACGTCCCAGATCCACGAGACGTCACGGCCGTCCGCGATCGCGTCGTTCAACGCGAGGACGGCACGTGGAGGACAGCCGCCGTCGACGATCGTGCGGACGGCCTCGTTGGCACCGGCCGGATTCTTGATCAGCAGCATCAGCAGGCGTCGTGTGCCGATCTCGATGCGCTCGAACCGGCCGAATGCGGCACCGAAGCGCGCAAGGCCGCTGGCGATCTCCTCGAGCGACGCTCCGAGCGCGCGGGCAAGCGAGCCGGCTGCGATCGCGTTGTAGACGTTGTAGAGCCCGGGTAGCCGTAGGTCGATCGCCTGCGATCCCTCGGGCGTGACGAGCGCGAACGACGTTCCGTCGAGGCCGTGCAGCTGGATGTCGCGTGCCGAGACGTCCAGCGTGGGTCGTGCGTGGTTGCAGCTCGGACAGCGGTAGTCGCCGAGGTGCCCGACGTACGCGGCCGCGTACGCGTACGGCGCGCCGCAGCGCACACAGTGCGTCGAGTCGGCCGCGTGCTGGAGCGACGGTCGGGCGTGGCGCGCGTCGTCGAGGCCGAACGCCACCGCTCCGTCGCGGTCACGGGCAAGGTCGCCGAGCTGCGGATCGTCGACGTTGACGACGAGTGTTGCGTCCGGCGCAAGCACGTGGACGGCCGCGCGCCATCGCTCGGCGACGTGCTCGAGCTCGCCGTACCGGTCGAGCTGGTCGCGGAAGAGGTTCCCGAGGCAGAGCGCCTTCGGCTGCACGCGTGCGGCCACCTCTGGCAATGCTGCTTCGTCGACCTCGAAGAGCCCGAGCTCCGCTGCCCGTGCCTCGAGCAAGGTCGACGCGACGCCGGAGACGAGGTTGGCTCCCGACGTGTTGTGGGCGAGCCGTAGCCGGGTCCCGAGGATCTCCGCGGCCATCGCGGTCGTCGTCGTCTTCCCGTTGGTCGCCGAGACGAGCGCCGAGCCGAGCGGCAGTCGTTCCGCGAGGCGATCGACGGCGTCCGGATCGAGCTTCCAGAGGAGCTTGCCGGGAACGGTGGTCCCACCGCCGGTGCCCGCGAGGCGGGACAGTCTGCCCGCGACCCGCGCGGCGGCGATCTCGGCGCTCAGGGGCAGCGGGAACCGCACGGGCAGAGGCTATCCGAGGAGGTCGGCGCGCCTGGTGGACCGCGGGTTCCGACCGGCTGTCTCACCCGTTCGAGTGAATCGATCGAGGGATGCCGGAAAGGGGGATGCCCGCCTCCGGGGGAAGACCTAGCTTCCGTCGTGCGCGAGGCGCGGCTCGGCGAGTCGTCGTCTCGTTCTGCGTCTGCGGCGACACGCGAGGAAGAGGAGCGAGGATGAGCGCAGTGCCAACCGGCATCCCCCTCGGGACGGAGCGCGGTCATGGGCGCGGCGACGACAAGCTCCCGCCGGGGGCGAGGATCTACTTCTTCCTCGTTGCGGTCGCGGCCCTCGCGGTGACGGTCCCGTTCCTCGACCGGCTGCAGGCGGCCCATCAGTGGGCGGCGTTCTTCATCCTCGGCTCGTGCGCGGCGATCGCACGACTCTTCGTCGTGCGGACACCGGCGGACCAGGCGTACCACACGGACATCGTCTTCCTCATTCCGGCCGCACTGATCCTGCCGCCCGAGCTGATCGTGCTGGTGGCGATCGCGATGATGATCCCGGAGTGGCTGAAGATGCGGTACCGCTGGTACCTGCAGACGTTCAACATCCTCGACTACCTGCTGGCGACAATGGCCGCCTGGGCCGTTGGGCGCGAGCTCGTCCTCGAGCGCCTGCCCGTGAACAGCGAGACACTGCGGCTCACGGTGGCGGGCGTCGCGGCATGCGTCGTCTTCGTCGCTGTGAACCACATCCTGCTCGCGATCATGCTCAGGCTGGCACGAGGATTCACGTTTCGCGAGACCGGTCTCTTCGACGGTGAGTACCTCGCGACCGACCTGGTGCTCGCCGCGCTCGGCGTCGCGGTCTACGCGCTGTGGCTGACCGACCCGTGGCTGATCCCGTTCGCGCTGACGCCGCTCTTCCTCATCCACCGTTCGCTCAGCGTGCCCGCGCTCCAGGCCGAGGCGCGAGTCGACCCCAAGACCGGCCTCTTCAACGCACGCCACTTCGCGGCGACGCTTGCGGAGGAGCTCGGACGTGCGCAGCGCTTCGCCCGTCCGCTGTCGCTGATCATGGCCGACCTCGACCTGCTCCGCGACATCAACAACACCTACGGCCATCTCGCCGGTGATGCCGTGTTGAAGGGAATCGCGGAGGTGTTCCGTGCCGAGCTTCGCCATTACGACGTGCCGGCGCGGTTCGGCGGGGAGGAGTTCTCGATCCTCCTGCCCGAGACGCCGTCCGACCAAGCGTTCGAGATCGCAGAGCGCATCCGCCGTGCAGTCGCCCAACGAAGCTTCGACGTCGAGACCTCGAGTGATCCGATCCACGTCACCGTGTCGATCGGCGTAGCGGGCTACCCGAAGGACGGCGCCGACGCCAACGAGCTGATCCACCAGGCCGACCTCGCGGTCTACCGCGCCAAGCTGCAGGGGCGCAACCGCGTCCTCAACGCGAGTGCGGAGCCGCTGCTGATCGGCGAGCGGCCGACTCGGCTCGTCGCGGTGCGGGAGGACGGCGAGTATCACGCGCCAATTGCCTCGACCACGCCAATACAACCCGACGATGAGCTGCGGGCAGAGCCACGCACGGCACGCCCGCAGGCGGTCTACGGACCACGCTTCCTCTCGCTCTCGCGCCAACTGGCGATGGTCGTCGCGCTCGTCAGTGCGATCGGGATCGGCGCGGGAGTCCTCGGCCTCCTCCTGACGTGGACGACCGACGACCTGCTTGGGCTGTGCGCGATGATCGCGCTCGTCGGCATCGGCCAGTCGCTCTCCCTGGAGATCGACGGCACAGGCTCGATCTCCGTCAGCGCGGTCGGGTGTCTCGCCGGTGCCGCCTTGTTCGGTCCGCGTGCCGCGCTCGCTCTTGCCGTCGCTACCGTCGTAGTCGAGTGGAGCGCGCGGCGCTCGGCGCTTCACACGATGCTCTTCAACATCGGGGCGCTGACGCTCGCGTCCCTCAGCGCGGCGGGCATCTTCGCGCTCGCCGAGCTGGAACCGAGCGGCACCGGCCATCGCATCGCGCTCGCGGGCGCGGGCATCGTCGCGGGTGGTTCGTACTTCGCCGTCGTGATGGGGCTCCTGTCGCTCGTCGTCGCGCTCGAAGGCCGGGAGCGGTGGTGGAGCGTCTTCCGGGAGCGTTTCGCCTGGCTTCTGCCGCACTACCTCGTCTACGGCTTCATCGGCGGCGTGATGGCGCTCGCGTACGAAGCCGTGAACCTGCTCGCGCTCGCTGTGTTCGCGATGCCGCTGCTGCTGATGCGCAAGACGCAGGAGGCGTATCTCAAGCACACGCAGCGCAGCGCACAGAAGCTGAGACAGGCGGCGGAGACCATTCAGAACCAGAACGTGTCCCTCGAGCTCGCCAACAAGCTGCTCAAGGAACGGTCGACCGCCGCCATGGAGTCCCTGTCGGCCACGGTGGACGCACGCGACTCGTACACGGCCGGACACTCGCGACGCGTGCAGCAGCTCGCGCTCGCGATCGGCCGCGAGGTCGGGCTCTCGCAGGCGGAGCTCGATCTCCTCGGCCACGCGGCGCTCTTCCATGACATCGGCAAGCTCGCGATCCCCGATGCGATCCTCCTCAAGCCCGCGAGCCTGACACCCGACGAGTGGGGGCTGATGCAGTGCCACGCCGAGGAGGGCGCGCGGATCATCGACCGCCTCGGTTTCCTGCACGACGCAGTGCCTGCGATCCGCCATCACCACGAGCGCTACGACGGCACCGGATACCCTGACCGACTGCGCGGCGAGGAGATCCCCCTCGGTGCCCGGATCATCCACGTCGCGGACGCCCTCGACTCGATGCTCACGACGCGTATCTACCGAGCCGCCCGGTCGGCGGCCGAGGCGCTCGGGGAGCTGCGGCGTGGGGCGGGGACGCAATTCTGCCCGCGCTGCGTCGGCGCCCTGGACCGCATCCTGCCGCTCGAGTCGGAGCCGCTCGAGGAGCCGGAGCTGCTGGTGGCGTCCTAGCGGAGCTCGCACTCGCCCCGAGTTGCGGTTTTTCCAGAACGCTCTATCCTTCTTGTATGGCCCGGAAGCACCCGTACCGGGCGCTCGAAGGGATCGACCAGGACGCCCTCGCGTCGTTCCAGGCGGGCATTCGGAAGCGCTACTCCGACGAGCAGATCCTCGAAGAGCTGCGCACGTCGGCCGAGCGTTTGAAGCGGTCACCGACGATGCGCGAGTTCGCGTCGGACCCGAAGTCCAACGTCCATCCGCAGACGGTGATCGAGCACTTCGGCAGCTGGAACGAGGCGAAACGTGCGGCCGGCCTCGTGCCCCGGAGATTCGCCACGCGCGAGGAGCTCGTCGGCGTGCTCCGCGAGCTGGGGGATGAGCTCGGCCGCGTGCCTACGGCGAAGGACCTCGACGAGCGCCGCGGCTCGCTACCGTCGAAGTCTCTCTACTGGCACACGTTCGGCTCCCTGTCGAGCGCGCTGCGCGAAGCCGGCTTCGACGTCCCCGTCGGGGAGGAGCGGCTCGAGCGCGCGATCCAGCAAGGAGTTGAGCTCGCCCGGCGACTCGGGCGCCTGCCGAAGTTCGCGGACTGGTCGGAGGCGCGCCGTCGGGACGACGCCCTCCTGACCGAATGGCAGGTCTATCGCATGTTCGACGCCCGCCGCGGCGCGTGGTCGACGTTCCAGTTCCTCATTCGCGAGCGGCTCGGCGAGGACGGCGTCGAGGTCGGCTACGACGGACGGCTTGCCTAGCGCGATCAGGCCGCATGGAGCGCCGCGAGGCGCGCGAGGCAGGACGAGCCCTCATGCGGCGCGCGGACGGCCGGCAGCGGCTCTTCGTCGAACGACATGTCGGGCCGGAACGACGCGCGGGCGACGACCTTGCCTCCGTCGACCGCGAGCACCGTGCCCTCGCGTGCCTCGCGCTTGCGAAGCTTCACGGACGCATACCACTCGACGAGCTCGAGCGCGTGGCGGGTCGACGCGAAGAAGAGGCCGCGCTTGGACGTGCCGATCCAGAGCGGCCGGCCGACGCCGCGGGCGAGGATCAACTCGGGTCGTTCCTCGTCGAGCCACGCGGTGGCCATCGAACCGACAAGCTCCTCGAATGCCCTCGCGGTTCGGCCGCGCGACCGCTCCGCGAGCGCGAAGATGATCTCCGAGTCCACCGTCATCTGCGGCTTTGCGCGCGCGATCCCGTGCCTGGCGAAGAGCTCGTCGTCGTTGACGATGGTCCCGTTGTGGATGCCGACCACGGCGCCGTGGCGGACGGGGTGGTTGTTGGCGGCGATCTTGGGATGGCCCTTTGTGTAGTCGCGCACGTGCAGCAGCAGCTGGCTCGCCGTGCTCGGGACGACCAGGCGGTCGAGGAGGGCGCTCGCGCCGGTCCGGCGCTTGTGCACGATCACCGAGCCGGGCTCGACCCGGTAGGCGTAGCCGGCAGCGTCCGCTCCGCGCTCGGCGATCCCGGCCAGCAGCGACCTGGCCGCAACCGTCCGATCGACCGGGCTGTCGGCGGGGAGGCTGTATCCGGCGATTCCGCACATGGTGGAAAAGGCGAAACGACCTCTCGGTCGCTTCAGTGTCTTAGACGCATCGGCTGGAACCGCGGTTAGGTCAAGGTTCTGTGAAGGCCGCTCGATCCCTCCGGGGAGGGGTCGAACGATCCTCAAGCCGGCCGGAGCACGCGCCGATACCCCGAGTAATGGAGCAGCGGCCGCTCCCACATCTCCCGCTCGACGATCCAGCCGATTCGCGCCTGGAGCTGCTTCCGGACGCAAGCGACGAGGCGGAGCCGGAGGAGGCGGAAGAGCCTGCCGACGAGGCAGAGCGCGAGGACGACTCAGACGACGACGCGAAACCTGTCGCCAAGGCGGAGCCAACGCAGGACCCGCTGAAGCTGTACGTCCGCGCGATCGGCGACGGACCGTTGCTGACGCCGGCCGAGGAGCGTGAGCTCGCCCGCCGCAAGGACGAGGGCGACGAGGAGGCGAAGAAGAAGCTGATCGAGTCGAACCTGCGCCTCGTGATGTCGATCACTCGCAACTACACGAAGGCCGGCGTTCCGTTGCTCGACCTCATCCAGGAGGGCAACCTCGGCCTGATCCGCGCCGTCGAGAAGTTCGACTACACGATGGGGTACAAGCTCTCCACGTACGCGACGTGGTGGATCCGACAGGCCGTCACGCGCGCGCTCGCGGACCAGGGAAGGACGATCCGTCTCCCGGTCCACGTCGCGGACCAGGTGCGGCGGCTGATGCGCGCACGCCGCCAGCTCGCCCAGAAGCTCAACCGCGAGCCGACTCAACAGGAGCTGGCGAAGGAGAGCGGCTTCACCGAGAAGCGCGTCCAGGAGCTGCTCGATCTCGTCGAGGACCCCGTCTCGTTGGAGACGCCGGTCGGCGACGGCGAGAGCATGTACGCGGACCTGATCGAGGACGTCAACTCCGATCGGCCCGACGACACCACGGCCCTCAAGCTCCGTCGCACGGAGCTGGCCGAGGCTTTGCTTCGCCTCAACCCGCGGATGCGGCGTGTCGTCTCCCTCCGATTCGGGCTGAACGGCGAGCACCCCCAGACGCTCGAGGAGGTCGGTGCCGGCCTCGGGATCACGCGTGAACGCGTCCGTCAGTTGGAGGCTCGTGCGCTGCGCGAGCTCCGCTCGGTCGCGCCGGACCTCGAGCTCTACCTCCGCGCGGAATAGCGGCAGCCGCCGTCGCGGTCTCTAGGCCGAGACGGACTGCATCTCGCGCAGCGTCGCTAGTCGCTTGAGCGACTCGAGCTCGATCTGCCGCACGCGCTCGCGCGTGAGACCGAGGCGACGGCCGATCTCCTCGAGGGTCTTCGGCTCCGAGTCGTCGAGGCCGTATCGGAGGACGAGCACCTGTCGCTCCCGTTCCGGCAGCGAGGAGAGCGCCTGCGACAGCGCCTGAGAGCGGAGCGAGACCTCGACCTCCTCCTCGGGCAGCGGATCGTCGCCCGCGACGAAGTCGCCGAAGACGGCGTCGTCCTGTTCCCCCACGGGCTGGTCGAGCGACGTCGAGGCCCGCGCTGCGGCGCGCACCTCGAGCGCCTGTTGGAGGGGCAGCGATGCCTCCTCTGCGATCTCGGCAAGCGTCGGCTCGCGGCCGAGTTGCGTCCAGAGTGTGCGCTCGGCGCGGTTCATCTTCTGCAGGCGCTCCACGATGTGCACCGGCATCCTGATCGTGCGCGCCTTGTCGGCGAGCGCGCGCGCCACCGCCTGGCGGATCCACCACGTCGCGTACGTCGAAAACTTGTAACCGCGGCGCCAGTCGAACTTCTCGACGGCGCGGATCAGTCCGAGCGTTCCCTCCTGGATCAGGTCGAGAAACGGCAACCCCTGGTTGCGATAGTTCTTCGCAATCGAGACGACGAGGCGGAGATTGGACTGGATCATCCGCTGCTTCGCGTCCATGTCGCCCCGCTCGATCTTCTTGGCCAGCTCGACCTCCTGTGCTGCGGTCAGCAGCGAGTGTCGTCCCGCCTCGCGTAGGAAGAGCTGCAGCGCGTCCGTGGTCGTCTCGTAGGAGGTCTGGAGCGGGGGAGGGGCCGGCCGTTCCCTCTCCGGCTTCTCCGTGTCCTCGGCGACCTCGATTCCGCGTCGTTCGAGCTCGGAGGTGAGCGCGTCTGTCTCGAGCGCGTCGAGCTGGTGGAGTTCGATCACCTCGGCGAGGTCGACGTGCCGAACTGAGCCGGTCGACTCCGCCTGCTCGAACAGCACCTGAATGTCCTCGTGCTGGAGGATGCTCTCGATCTCGACCGTCATCGTCCCGCCAGCGTCCGGCGCCTCATCGTTCGAAACAACCCCCACCTCAACCCTCGCGACCGACACTCTCAGGCAACGGGCCGCGGGTCAACCCTCCGGTCGACCAAGGAGGCCGGAATCACCGGAAACCTCGAGTCGACGCCTCGGCCGTTCCAGTCCCGCTCGATCCCGTAGGCTGCGACTTCGTGAGCGGGCTGGTGCCGGAGGACGTCTACGAGCTCACGTGGGTCGCGGACCCTCGTCTCGATCCCGCCGGGGGCCGCGTCGCCTACGTCCAGTGGTGGATCGACCGGGACGCGAACGAGTACCGCAGCAACATCTGGGTGGCAGCGGTGGACGGATCGACACCGCCCCGGCGCCTGACGACGGGCGAGAGCCGGGACATGTCTCCCCGCTGGTCGCCCGACGGCACGCGACTGGCCTTCACGTCGAGCAGGCGGCGCGGGGAGGACCCCGAGCCGGGGCAGCTGTACGCCCTCTCGCTCGAGGGCGGCGAGGCGATTCGCCTGACCGATCTCAAGGAGGACGCCGCCGACCCGACATGGTCTCCGGATGGTGAGCGCCTCGCTTTCAGCTCGCGCGTGCGCGACGAGGCGTACGAGGAGGAGGACGATCGCAAGCGCCGCCCGCGTCGGTTCACGCGCCTCTGGTACAAGCTCGACAACGTCGGCTGGACCGGCGATCGTCGCCAGCACGTGTTCGTCGTGCCGGCGGACGGGTCCGGCAAGCCCGAGCAGCTGACGGACGGCGACTTCGAGGACTCGACGCCGAGGTGGTCCCCGGATGGGACGAGGCTCGTCTTCATCTCCGCGCGGGACGAGGACTGGGATACCGAGCTCGCGACCGACCTCTACGTCCTGAAGCTCGGTGGAACAGATCCTCCCACGAAGCTGACGAGCTCGACGGGCAACTTCGAGTCTCCTGTCTGGTCGCCCGACGGCTCGCAAATCGCCGCGCTCTACACGCACGGAACGTTCGACTGGCCCTACCACGGTCAGGTGGCGCTCGTATCGGCCGAGGGTGGTGAGCTGGACATCCTCACCGGCGGCCTCGACCGGCAGTGCGCGCCTTTTCCACCCGTTCGAGACCCGGTGTGGCAGGAGGACCGGATCACGTTCCCGCTCGAGGACCACGGCAACATCCACCTCTACGCGGTCGCGGCCGACGGCTCGTCGGAGCCGACGCTCCTGATCGGCGGCGAGCAGGTCATCACCGGCTTCGACGTCGCCGGGGAGGTCGTCGTCCATACGGCCTCGACGCACACCGACCTCGCGGACCTCTTCGTCGGCGATCGCCGGTTGACGACGCACGGCAAGTCGTTCACTGCGGCGCGCACGTTGATCGAGCCCGAGCGCTTCACGGCCGTGTCGGACGACGGCTCGGAGGTCGACGCCTGGATCGTGCGGCCGGCGGGTATCGAAGAGGGCAGCCGCTACCCGACGCTGCTGTCGATCCACGGCGGGCCGTACTCGCAGTACCACACGGGCTTCTTCGACGAGTTCCAGGTGCTCGCGGGCGCGGGCTACGCCGTCGTCTACGCGAACCCGCGCGGCTCCTCGGGGTCGACGGAGGCATGGGCGCGGGCAATTCGCGGCCCGGCGCACGGCCAAGGCCCGGGCTGGGGGACGGTCGACTACGAGGACGTCATGGCCGCGATCGACACCGCGGTCGACCGCTACGACTTCGTCGACCCCGACCGACTCGGCGTCCTCGGCGGCTCGTACGGCGGCTTCATGACCTCCTGGATCGTCGGCCATACCGACCGCTTCCGTGCGGCCTGCTCGGAGCGAGCGGTCAACAACCTCGTCTCAGCCTTCGGCTCGGGGGACCTCTTCTGGGTCTTCGCGGGTCAGTTCGGCTCGTCGCTCTACGACGACTTCGACGCTTGGGTCGAGCGCTCGCCCTCGACGTATGCAGCCGATATCGAGACGCCGCTCCTCGTCATGCACTCCGAGAACGACCTGCGCTGCGCGATCGAGCAGGCCGAGCACCTGTTCGTCTCCCTCCGCCTGGCGCACAAGGACGTCGAGCTCGTCCGGTTCCCGGCGGAGTCCCACGAGCTCTCCCGGTCGGGATCGCCCGCTCACCGGGTCATGCGCTTCGAAGTGATCCTCGAGTGGTTCGACCGCCAGTTGAAGGCGGACGCGGTCCGCACGAGAACCGACGAACT
>DASPSY010000082.1:0-2830 GCA_035623685.1 Gaiellaceae bacterium | reverse complement strand
GCGGTCTTTCTCCGCGCAACAGTCTTGCGGGCCGCCGTCTTCTTGCGGGCCACCGTCTTGCGGGCCGCTGTCTTCTTGCGGGCCACCGTCTTGCGGGCGGCTGTCTTCTTCCGCGCGGTCGTCTTGCGGGCCGTCGTCTTGCGAGCTGCCGTCTTCCGCGCGCCGGACTTTGCCGCCGCCTTCCGCTTCGGAGCAGCCTTCCGCTTCGGAGCCGCCTTGCGCTTGGCTCCTCCCGACTTGGCCTTCGAGCCGCTACGCGAACTGGAGCGCGTCCCGGACCGCGACGACGAGCGCGTCACCGCGGGAACGGCGCGCGCCGGTTCGGCGATCTCGTCGATGGACGTCTCTTCGAGCGAAGAGTCGATCCACGCCGGCTCGGGGGTCGCCGCCGCCGGTTCGATCGACTCACCGAACGAGTCGGCGGACGGTTCGTCCGTCGATCCGGTCCCGCTCCAATCCTCTTGGGTCATCTATGACCTCCTGTTCGCATTCCGCGTGCACGATTCCCTACCACGTAGGTTTCTAACGTGCAATGCGGACGACAAACATCGCGCGCACGTTGCTGGAAAGGAAAACGACGTCGTTCGCGTGCAGTCTCAGGCGCGCACACGCAGCAACGGCTTCGACGTCGGGGCGTTGACGCCGCCCGACGGCTCGAGCGTCACCATCACCGTCGTGCCGGGACCGACGCGACGACCGAGCACGGTCGGACGCCCGTCGAACAGCCGGTCGCGGTGGAGGCTCGTGTCGAGGACCCATGCTTCGTACGTCTTGCCGCTCGGGGGCGCGGGTAGGTCGACCGCCAGTGCGGCCCGCCCCGACGGAGCGACGACGAGCGACCCGGGAACGCCCTGAACCGGGATGCGCCTCGCGCGTGGATCGCCGAGCACGCTGACCGCCGCCTGCTCGTGCGACAGCGAGTGGTGCAGCGACGCCGCCCACACGCCGAAGCCGACGGCGGCCGCTGTGGCCGCGACCGCGATCACGGCGGCGGCCGACAGCGCGTACGACGGCCGGCGCGAGCGGATCGGCGTGACGTTGGTCGGCTCCGAGCGCGCCTGGTCGAGGATGCGGTCCCGCAGCTCCGTCGGCGGCGGGGGCCCCGTGGCCACGAAACCGATCCCGGCCGCCGCCTCGCGAAGTCCGCGCAAATCGTGCTGGCAGCGCTCGCAGCCCGCGAGGTGCTCCTCGTAGCGCGTGCGCTCCTCGTCGTCGAGGACGTCGAGCGCGTAGAGGGCGGAGAGCTCGTGCGGGTCGTCGGCCATGGATCCTCGAGCCGGATTCGCCGGGCCGGCCTGGTTGGTTCGCCGGCCCGCTACTCGAGGGGCTCGTTCTGGACGTTGTGCTCGGTCGCGTACTCGTTCGTCAGCCGGTTGACGGGCTCTGCGCCCTGGGCGAACGCGTAGTTGATCGGGACGAACGCGTTCCACTTCTCCGGGAGCGCGTCTTCGGGGAAGATCGCTTCGACCGGGCATTCGGGCTCGCAGGCTCCGCAGTCGATGCACTCCTCGGGGTCGATCACGAGGATTCGATCGAACTCGTGGATGCAGTCGACGGGGCAAACGTCGACGCACGAGCGATCTTTGATGTCGATGCACGGCTCCGCGATGATGTACGTCATCGGCGCCTACTCTACCGACGCGAGAAGTCGATCGATCAGCTCAGGCGCGCGTTCGAAGAGCGCCGATTTCGCGATCACCTGGTCGAAGCCAGCTGCGTGAGCGCGGCGCAATCCGGCCGTGTCGGTGTGGTTCGTGAAGCCGAGAATCGGCACGTCGGGGAAGCGGTCGACGACGTCGTCCGGGTCGAGCCGCGCGACGTCGGCGATGACGAGATCGGGTGGGTCCACGCCGTCGGACGTCTCGAAGCGGTGCCCGGGAACGAGCGCCTCGAGCTTGCTCCTGATCAACAGATCGACCCCACACAACAGGATCGTCGCCATGCCCGGACCCGAATCTAGCATCGCCACAGTCGAATACAAGCGCGGTCTCCGGCTCGCACGCGCCGGCGAGTTCTTCGAGGCGCACGAGGCATTCGAGCTCGCGTGGCGCGCGTGCGACACCGAAGAGCGAGACTTCTTCCAGGGGCTCGTGCACGTCGTCGTCTCCGCGTACCAGCGCGGTCGCGGCCGGCCCGTGGCCGCCGAGCGCCAGCGACAGAAGGCGCTGCGGCGGCTCGCCGCCTTCGCGCCGGAGCATCGCGGGCTCGACGTCGCGGCGCTGATAGACCTGCTAGACCGTGCCGAGCCCGATCCGCGTGAACAGCTGGTCGAGCGCGACCCGGAGCCACCAGTCCCGGTCGAAGAACAGCAGCAGCCCGAGGGCGACCAGCGTCGCGCCTGAAGCCATCCGCAGGATGTTGTAGTGGTCACGCGTCCACCGGAAGACGCGCATCGCGTGTGCGAAGGCCACGCCTGCGGCGACGAACGCGGCGGCGAGGCCGAGCGAGTACGCGACGAGGAGGACGATGCCGCGCAGGATCGTCCCCGACGACGAGGCGAGCACCAGGATCGAGGCGAGCACGGTCCCGATGCACGGCGCGGCGCACACTGCGAAGGCGCCGCCGAGCAGCACCTGCGAGCCGGAGCCCTGTGCGTGGTTCACGAGCCCCGGCGCGAACGTCCGCTCCGGCCACGGCAGCACGCGGAGGAACCCGAGCCCGATCACGATCAGCACGAAACCGGCGATCTCGAGCTGTGAGCGCTTGTCGACCGCGCTGCCGACCGCAGCGGCTGCCGCGCCGAGCACGACGAACACGACCGTGAAGCCGATGATGAACGGGATGCTCGAGATCACGACCCTCCGGGCGATGCTCCGCTCCCCGAGCCTCG
>DASPSY010000043.1:0-2818 GCA_035623685.1 Gaiellaceae bacterium | reverse complement strand
CGCTCACACGGGCGTCACGCACGGTCAGCTCGGCGTGTGATGAGATGGTCCGTCAGGAACGGCGACGACGAGGAGGGGGACATGCCAGGCGAGATGGTGCACATCGAGATTCCGGCAGACGACACGGAGCAGGGCCGCGCCTTCTGGGGTGGGCTGTTCGGGTGGCAGTTCGAGTCCTTCCCGGGCGGCCAGGGCGAGTACCACATGACGCGCATCAGCGAGAACTCGGGTGGCGCGATCACCAACATGGAGCCTGGGAAGAAAGGCACGCGCGTCTACTTCGACGTCGAAGACGTCAACGCCGGCGCGGCGCGTGTCGAGGAGCTCGGCGGCACGTCGAGCGAGCCGATGCCCGTCCCGAACATGGGCTGGTTCACGACGTGTACGGATCCGCAGGGGAACGAGTTCGGGCTGTGGCAGACCGATTCGTCCGCGCAGATGCCGGAGAGTTAGCCCTCAGGCGCGGACTGCCGTCGCGGCGGCCAGCTCGCGCCCGATCGAGAGAACGGCATCGACGAAGCCCTCCACGTGCTTGCGCTCCGTGCGCGAGTTGATAAAGCACGGCCGCAGCGCGAACCGGCCGTCGACCACCGTCGAGCTCGGGTAGTAGCTCGTCTCCCGGACCAGGCGGCGGAAGAGCGCCGAGTTCAGCGCGTCGAGGTCGTCGACGTCCGCCGTGTAGCGGAAGCAACAGATCGACAGCACCGGCTCGGCGAGCAGTTCGAGCGCGTCGTCCGACCGGATGCGATCGGCGAGATACCGCGCGAAGTCGTTGTCCTTGCGCACGCGTGCGCGCATTCCCTCGCGTCCGAGCTCACGGAGGATGCTCCAGACGACGACGCCGCGGGCCGGTGCGGAGAGCTCGACGGCGAAGTCCGCGTACCGGATGCCGATACTGTCCATCGAGACGCGGACGTCCTCGGTCTCGTCGAACGAGCCTTCGAGGTAGTCGGCGGCGCCTTGTGTGAACGCGCGGTGCAGGATCGAGCGGTCCCGGACGAAGGTCGCAGCGATTCCCACCGGTGCACCGAGCCACTTGTGAGGGTCGACGATCGCCGAATCGGCGAGCCCGAGCCCGTCGTAGAGCTCGGTGACGCGGTCGTCGAGGATGCCCGGCAGTCCGTACGCACCGTCGACGTGGAACCAGATGCCACGCTCGCGCGCGATCTCTCCTGCTCCGCGGAGCGGGTCGATCGCGCCGGTGTTGGTCGTGCCGGCCGCGACGACGACGGCGACGGGGACTACGCCGGCCGTCTCGTCCGCCTCGATCGTCCGCTGCAATGCACCGACGTCCATGCGCTGCCGCGAGTCGATCGGGATCTCGCGGACGTTGGCCCGGCCGATCCCGAGCACGGCGGCCGCTCGATGGACGGTGTGGTGCGCCTCGGTCGACGTGTAGAGCGCCAACGGCTGCGAGCCAAGCCCGTCGACGGCGGGATCGATCCCGCGCTGCTCGAGCGCCCACTGGCGTGCCGCGCCGAGTGCGACGAGGTTGGCGACCGAGCCGCCGCTGGAGTAGACGCCCTTCATCGACTCGTCGAGCCCGCAGAGGTCGGCCAGCCAGTCGAGCGACAGCTCCTCGAGCCGGTTGAAGGCAGTGATCGAGTAGCGCTGCGGTGAGGCGATCGCGGCCGCAGCGGTGGCGACGGTCGGGACAGTGTCGGGAGCGACCGTGACGAACCCCCACCAGCCCGGCTCCGCGAGGTGCATGCCGTTGGGGACGACGTCGCGCGCGAGCTGCTCGACGACGGCGTCGGCGCCGATGCCCGTGTCGGGTAGCGGCCCGGTGAATGCGGCCGACCAGTCCTCGATGCGCTCGACCGCGTCACCGCGATCGGCTCGCAGGAAGCGGTCGAGCTCGTCGCCGATCCTTGCCAGGTGCCGGCCGAGGTTCCCGGTTTCCGAGCGGCGGATCATCGCTTCACTCTAGAGGCGCGCCGATGCCATCTGTGAAACGCAGTAGCTGCGGTACGAGGCGTCCTAGGCGCGCTCCACGAACCGCTCGTATCGGGCCTCCAGGCGATGGCGATCCGGCTTCCACTCCGGGCGCCGCGGGACGTAGATGGCCTCGCCGTCGAAACGTTTGAGCAACTCGAGCATCGGACCGTCCTCGTCCCGAAGCAGCCGAGGTGACACGCGAACCTTGTATTCGGGTGAGATTGCAACGAGATCGTGGTCGAACGCTCGGTGGTGGATCGCGCAGAGCGCAAGGCCGTTGCTGATCACCGGGTCGCCCGACTCCTCAACGTCGGCCACGATGTGGGCGGCCTCGAGTAGGCGGATCTCCTTCAACCGGCAGATCGCACACTGCTCCCGATAAGCCGGAACAACGCGTCCTCTAAACCGAGCCTGATGAATTCTCGCTCGAGCTTCACGAAGCACGTACCGTCGCTCAATCGGGTCGTCTGGGAGGATTGGCTCGGGCTCGTCCATCGGCCCCACCATTGCCCCTGGAGCGACAAGTACTTGTTTGCTGCCGGGTTCGTCATTGATGACGAAGAAGGGGACGTTTGCGCGATACCAGCCCGGTCGTGTACCCAGGAAGTAAACGATCGGGACTTGAAGCTCATGCGCCGCGCGGAGTGCCCGATTGTCGGGTTGATCGAGCGCCCCCGCGCGATAGTCGTAGAGAAAGCCCTCCGGTGTCTCGACGTCACTGTACGGCGTGTTCGCCGATGTCTGGATCGAAAGCGCTGCCGGCCCACGTTGGACAGCTGCGCGAAAGATCCCCTTCTGCCTGTTCAGGTAAGGGACGCGCCGCCCGCGAAACGTGAAACCTCGATCCAAGCCCCCGCTATACGGGACGTCCTCCCCAAAC
>DASPSY010000071.1:0-66206 GCA_035623685.1 Gaiellaceae bacterium | reverse complement strand
CGTACGGCTGGTCCTTCGTTACGGCGGTCCCGCTCTCCGGCGGCTCGAAGTGCACGAGCTCGCCGAGACCGTCCTGCGCGAACCACGTGATCCCGAGCGCGGCCTCGTCGCCCTCGATGCGTGCCCAGTCGTGTTCCGGGTGGTACCTGAGCTCCTCGGGATAGCTCTCCATGGCGGCCACTCAGACGTTCTCCTCTCGCGCGTAGATCGGTTTCCGCACGACTCGCGCACGGCGAGCTCGGCCTCGAACGTCGATCGTAAGCTTGGTGCCGGGTGCCGCGACGGCTGTAGGGACGTAGCCCATGCCGATCCCGCGGTCGAGCATCGGCGAGTGCGTGCCCGACGTCACCTCGCCGCCGCCCTCGATCGGCATCCCGGCTCGTGCGATCGCCCTGTCCTCCATCACGAACGGCACGAGCGTGCGATCTGTGCCGTCCTCGGCAAGCTCGCGCAGCCGCTCGGCGCCCGTGAACTCCTTCGCGAGCGCGCAGCACCACTTGAGTCGCGCGGAGATCGCGTCGGTGTCGGGCGTGATGTCCTGGCCGTGCAGGGGAAAGCACGCCTCGAGCCGAAGCGTGTCGCGCGCGCCGAGCCCGCACGGGACAACTCCGCGTGCCAACACCCGGTCCCACAGCTCGCCGACGTCCTCCGCCATCGTCAGCAGCTCGCACCCATCCTCGCCCGTGTAGCCGGTGCGGTTGACCATGCAGACGATCCCGTCGATCTCCGCCTCGGCGAACGTGAACTGCAGCGCCGGAGGAAGGTCGAGCCGCTCGATCGCGCGAGGGCCCTGCACGGCGAGCAGGCCGTACTCGTCCGAGACGTCGCGCACGTCTGTGCCGCGCGCCTCGCGCTCCCTCAGCCAACGAAGATCGATGTCGCGGTTCGCAGCGTTGACGACCAGCAAGAACCGAAGCGTGTCGAGCCGGTAGACGATCAGGTCGTCGACGATGCCGCCGCGCTCGTTCGTGAGCAGCGTGTACTGCGCCCGACCCGGCTCGGTCTTCTCGAGGTCGTTCGACAACGCCTCCTGCAAGACCCGGAGCGCGGTCGGCCCCTCGACCTCGAGCTCCCCCATGTGCGACACGTCGAACACGCCGCAGTCGGTGCGGACCGCACGGTGCTCGGCGATCACACCCTCGTACTGCACCGGCATCTCCCAGCCCGCGAAGGGAACCATCCGGGCTCCGAGCGCAACGTGACGATCGTGGAGCGGCGTCCGCTGCAGTGTCTGAGCCATCCCGCCGCCGATGCTAACGACCCGGAAATCGGCGGTGCCGGAATGCGGCGCTGCGGCGGGCAGGCTCGGCCGCGTCGTCTCGAGCCCGTCGGCTACTCGTCGTCGCGCAGGAAGGTCGGGACGTCGAGCGTCGTCTCCGGTAGCTCGAACGCCGTCGCCGTCGCTTGCTCCGGAATCGGCGCCTCGAGCATCGGGCGGCGCCGCCGCCGACCGGTGCCGCCGAAGCCCGTCGCGATCACCGTCACGCGCACGTCGTCTCCGACCGAGTCGTCGATCACCGCGCCGAAGATGACGTTCGCGTTCTGATCCGCCGCGCTCGTCACGACCTCCGCGGCCTCGTTCACCTCGAAGAGGCCGATCTCAGGCCCGCCGGTGACGTTGAGCAGGATCCCGGTCGCGCCCTCGATCGACGCCTCGAGCAGCGGCGAGGAGACCGCGGCGCGCGCAGCCTCGGCCGCCCGACTCTCGCCGGCTGCCGTCCCGATGCCCATCAACGCCGAGCCCGCGTCACGCATGATCGTGCGCACGTCGGCGAAGTCGAGGTTGACCAGTCCGGGGACGGTGATCAGGTCGGTGATCCCCTGAACGCCCTGACGGAGGATGTCGTCAGCCATGCGAAACGCCTCGACGACGGAGGTGCGCTTCTCGACCACCTGGAGCAGCCGGTCGTTCTCGATCACGATCAGCGTGTCGACCTTCTCTCTCAGCTCGTCGATGCCACGCTCCGCCTGGTCGGCGCGCTTGCGGCCCTCGAAGGCGAACGGTCTCGTGACGACGCCGACGCTCAGGGCTCCGATCTCCTGGCTGATCTCCGCGACGATCGGCGCACCGCCGGTGCCGGTGCCGCCGCCCTCGCCCGCGGTGACGAAGACCATGTCCGCGCCCTTGAGCGCGTCCTTCAGCTCGTCGCGGCTCTCGTGGGCGGCGGTCTGTCCGACCGCGGGGTCGGCGCCGGCGCCGAGACCGCGTGTCGAGTCCGAGCCGATCTGGAGCTTCAGGTCTGCGTCCGTGATCAGGAGGGCCTGGGCGTCCGTGTTGACGGCGATGAACTCGACGTTCGAGACGCCGGCCTCAACCATTCGGCTGACGGCGTTCGTGCCGCCGCCGCCGACGCCGACGACCTTGATCACCGCGAGATAGTTCCCTGTCTGGCTCATGTCAGTCCCTCACCTCGAACCTCAAGCTCCAGTGGAGCGTTGGGGCATGGAATCACCTACACCGCTGGAGGGTACGCACCGATTTCGGTCGTGTCAATGCGGACAACACTCGACCTCAACCTGATGGTTGAGGGTTGATCCCCGAGACTGGCCGCTCGGGCACCGAGACGTCGAGGTACGTCGGCCCTCCCGCCGACGCCGGCACGATCGTCGGCAGGATCTGCCTGACGATCGCCGCCTTGAGGCCGAGCTCCGTCTGGTTCCCGAAGAGCACCTCGAGCCCGGAGCGGAGGCCGACGGTCAGCTGGCCGTTCGCGACGCGTGCCCAGGCGACGCCGCGCGTCAGCCTCGACTGCTCCAGCGCCGCCAGCGAACGCGCTGCTGCGCCGCCCGAATCCTCCTCGAGCACCGAGCCCACCTCGACCTGGACCGTCTGGGGCAGCCAGATCCTCGGCAGCCGCGGGTAGCGGGACGGGTCGACTGACGCGATCACCCTCCCGCCCGCCGAGACGAGCCACGAGGAGGTGCCCTGGCGCAGCACCGCGGACGCGCGCTCGGGAACGACGAACACACGCAGCGTGTGCGGGAAGTCGCGGTCGTAGCTCGCCGACGCTATGCCGGGGAGCTGCTCGAGCCGTCGGACGACCGCGGCGCCGTTCAGCCGCAGCAGGTTCGTGCCGACGAAGGAGTCGATCGCCCCCTGCGCCTGCGCGCTCAGCGCGGGCGAGGCGCCTCTCACGTCGATGGTGCGGATGGCGAACATCGAAGTCTCGCGTGCGAGCACGTAGAGCGAGACCGCGGCGAGCACGCTCGCCCCGGCGACGATCAGCGCGCGCCCGCTCGGGAGCAGCTGCAGGACTGCCGGCGGGCGACGCCGCGGCAACGAGAGGACGCTGGGGCTCACGCGGCGGACTTCGCCGCGGCTCCGACCGCTCCTACCCTCCCACGGGCGGCAGCTCGAGCTCACCTAGCAGCTGGACTTCGTGCTCGAGCTCGACGCCGTATTCCGTCAGGGCGCGGCGCCGGGCCTCCGCCATCAATGCGATCGCATCCTCGCTGCGCGCGCCGCCGGCGTTCTCGATGAAGTTGGCATGCCGCGGCGAGATCTGCGCGCCGCCGATGCGGAATCCCCTCAACCCACACGCCTCGAGCATGCGCCCCGCGCTCAGCTCGTGGTCGGGGTTCTTGAACACGCTGCCGAACGTGCGCTTGTTCGTCGGCTGTGCGGCCTTCCGCAGCCGCTGGAGCTCGGCGACGGTGGACTTGATCTCGCTCTCCGGACGGCGGTGGAGACGGAACTCGACCTGTGCGACGACGTCGCCGTGCCTGAGGCCCGAGTGCCGGTAGCGAAGGCCGAGCTCGTCGGCTGTCCGCCACGCTGCGCCCGTGCGGTCGACGACGAGCGCGCGGACGAGGATCCCGGACCAGTCGCCGCCGTATGCACCGGCGTTCATCCGGACGCCTCCGCCGGCGGTCCCCGGGATCGCGCACGCGAATTCGAACCCGCCGAGTCCGGCGGCGCGCGCGCGGTGGAGGCTGACCGCGTTCGGGGCGCCGCCGCCGGCGACGAGCAGCTCGTCGTCGGCCCGCGTCGCGGCGAGCTCCCCGGACAGCTTCAGGACCAGCGCGTCGACCCCCTCGTCTGCGACCAACAGGTTCGAGCCGAGCCCGATCGTCGCAACCGGCAGCTCCCGTTCCGCGGCCCAGTCGAGCGCCTGTCGCAGCTCGTCGACGGTCTCGGGGCGCGCGAACGCACGCGCCGCCCCGCCGGTGCCGATCGTCGTCAACCGCGCGAGCGCGACGGCGTGCTCGATCTTCACGTGGGCTCTCGAAGCAGGAGCGGCACGACGCGGTCGACGTCTCCGGCTCCGAGCACGACGAGCCGGTCGCCCGAGCGCGCGCGCGCGGCGAGGAACCGAGCTCCGTCCTCTGCGTCGGGCGTCCAGGCGAGCGGCATTCCCGGTCTGAGCTCCGCCAGCGCGTCGACGACGAGCTTGCCGGTGACCGTGTCCACCGGTTGCTCGCGCGCCGCGTAGACGTCGGCGACGGCGACCGCGTCCGCGCGCGCGAGCGCGCGGGCGAGCTCCCGGGCCAGGTGTCGCGTCCGGGAGACGAGGTGCGGCTGGAAGAGCACGAGCACGCGCCCGCCGTCGCGCACAGCGTCGAGCGTCGCCTCGATCTCCGCCGGGTGGTGGGCGTAGTCGTCGACCACCTCCACCCCGTTCACCGTCCCCCGTGTCTCGAGCCGGCGCGCCGCGCCGCGGAATTTTGAGAGGGCGCGCCCCACGTCCGCCCGCGCGAACCCCGCGTGCTCGAGCGCCGCACGCGCCGCGGCCGCGTTGCGACGGTTGTGGTCGCCGACGACGGCGAGCTCTGCGTCGTACGGCTCGAGGTCGTCGCCGCGGACGACGTGCGGGACGTCCGCGAGCCAGCGCGCGAACAGCTCCTCCACCTCGGCGCGCGACGCGAAGGTCGAGTGGTGGTCGAGGTCGACGTTCGTGACCACTGCGATAGTCGGCCGAAGGCGCTCGATCGTCCGATCCGACTCGTCGCCTTCGACGACCAGCCAGCCCTCGCCTGCGCCCGCGTTCGCTCCGAGCTGCGGAACGTCGCCGCCGATCAGCCACGCGGGATCGTCCCCGAGTTCCCGGAGCGCGTACGCAACCATCGCGCTCGTCGTCGTCTTGCCGTGCGCGCCCGCGACGACGATCGACTTGCGGAGGGAGACGAGTTCGGCCAGCAGCTCGGCGCGCGAACTGCCCTGCACACCGTCTGCGAACGCGGTCGAGACGTAGACCTCGAAGCCGTCCGGCGGCTGCGGAGGCTCGGCCGAGATCTCGACGCGAACGTCGTCGGGCAGATGCTCGAGGTACGGCGTCCGAACGCGGTCCCAGCCGCCTACCTCCGCTCCCCAGGCATCGGCCAGGAGCGCGTACCCGCTCATGCCGGCACCACCGACCCCGACGAGCCAGAGACGCCTGCCGTCAAGAGGAGGCAATCGCGATCAACTCCTCGGCGACCTCCTCCGCGGCGTGCGGCTTCGCGAGCTTCGTCATCGCCTGCGACATGTCGCCGAGGCGGCGGGGATCGTCGAGCAGGGAGCGGATCACCTCTGGGACCCGACCGGCCTCGCTCTCGGGCACGAGCACGGCGCCGCCGCCGTGCTCGAAGTAGCGCGCGTTCTTCGTCTGGTGGTCGGCAGTTGCGAACACGCCCGGCACGAGCACGGCGGGCTTGCCCGCCGCCGCAAGCTCCCAGACCGAACCTCCTGCCCGCGCGAGGACCAGGTCGCTCGCGCCGAGCGCGGCGCCGAACTCGTCGGTGTACGGCAGCAACCGATAGTCGGGACGAGTCACCTTCATCGCCAGCTCGTCGTAGTCACGTGTCCCGCACAGGTGGAGCACGGCCGGCCCAGCGGCCCCGAACGCCTCGAGCGCCAGCTCGTTCAGGAGCCTCGCGCCGAGCGAGCCACCGAACACAAGCAGGGCCGGCCCGACATCCGGCAGGCCGAACATGCGCCGGCCCTCCGCCTGCGGAAGCGCCTGCGAGGACGCCGGGATCGGGCGGCCGGTCACGCGGTACTTCCCCGAACGGCCGTGGTCGAGCGGGAACGAGAGGAAGACACGCTTCACGAACGGCGCCGCCAGCCGGTTGGCCAGGCCGAGGTGCGCGTCGGCTTCGAGCACGGCCGCCGGTATCCGCCGACGTGCGGCGGCGACGACCATCGGGCCGCCGACGTAGCCGCCGCCGCCGAGCACGACGTTCGGCCGTCGACGCGACAGGATCTTCCCGCACGCTGCCGGGGCACGGGCGGAGACGAGCATCGCCTTTACGGCCGCCGCCGACGGCTTCCGCGGCAGGCCCGAGACCGTGAAGGTGTCGAGCTCGTAGCCCGCCTCAGGGACGAGCCGAGCCTCGGCGCGATCCGGCGACCCGGCGAACGTCACTCGAACGCCGCGCCGAACGAGCGCTTCCGCGACCGCGAGCGACGGGAGCACGTGACCGGCTGTCCCGCCCGCCGCGATCAGGCACCGCAGCTCGTGCTTCTGCGCCATGGCCACCCGCGATGTTAAGGAGGATCCCGACAGAGAGGAGCGCCACTACGAGCGACGAGCCACCGTAGGAGATGAACGGCAGCGGGATCCCGGTCAGGGGCGCCAGCCCGAGCACGGCGGCGAGGTTGACAACGGCCTGCCCCGCCACGAGCGCGACGAGGCCGGCGGCCAGCCGCTTCCCGAACGGGTCCTTGCAGGCAAGTGCGACGCGGAGGCCGGCGTACGCGAACGTCGCGAAGGCGACGATCACCGCCGTGACGCCGAAGAGCCCGAGCTCCTCCCCGATCACCGCCATGATCATGTCGGTGTGCGCCTCCGGCAAATAGTTGATCTTCGTCACTCCCTGCCCGATGCCGACGCCGAACAGCCCGCCCGAGCCCATTGCGATCAACGCCTGCACCGTCTGGAAGCCCGCGCCCTGCGCGTCCTTCCAGGGGTCGATGAAGCTGAAGATGCGCGCGCGGCGGTACGGCTCGATCCAGATCGCGAGCAGACCGAGCGACGCGAGGATCCCGCCGCCGACGGCGAGCGTCGCGGCCGGCGTCCCGGAGATGAGCAGGATCGCGGCGAGCACGATCACGATCGTGATCGCGGTACCGAGGTCGGGCTCTGCCAGCACGAGCAGGCAGAAGAGGAACAGCAGCAAGCCGATCGGGCGCGCGAGGTCCTTCAGCGTCCGCGGCGCGGGCCGTCGCGCGAGATACGACGCCGCCCAGATCGCCAACGCCAGCTTTGCGAGCTCCGACGGCTGAAAGGTCGCGGGCCCGAACGAGATCCAGCGGCGCGCTCCATTCACGCGCGTGCCGATCACGAGCACAGCGAGGCAGAGCAGGAGTGCCGAGAGGACGAGTGACGGAGCGACGTAGCGCAGCCGCCGGTAGTCGAACCTGGCGGCGAGCATCATCCCGACGAAGCCGATCACGGCGTACGCGGTCTGCTTCTTCAGGTACGACATCGGGTCGGTACTCGCAAGCGCGGCCGGCGCGGACGTCGCGCTGTACACCATCACGAGCCCGAAGGCCACGAGCCCGAGCGTGACGAGCACGAGCAGGCGCGACTCGAGCGACGCCTTCTTCATCGCCGTGCCTCGACTAGCCGGCGAAAGGCATCGCCGCGCTCCTCGAAGTTCCTGAACTGGTCGAAGCTCGCGCACGCCGGCGAGAGCAGGACGACGTCGCCCAGCGACGCATCGTTCGCAGCGCGTTCGACCGCCGTGGCCAGGTCGCCCGAACGGCGATAGGTGTGGTCGGCACGCTCGAGTGCGGCCGCGAGCTCGTCGGTCGCATCTCCGATCAGGTCGATGCTGCGGATCGTGTCGGGGAGGTCGGCGACGAGCTCCTCGAACGACTCGCCCTTGAGCGAGCCGCCGAGGATGAGGTGGAGAGGCTCGCCGCGGTACGCAGCGATCCCGCGTCGCGCGGCCGCCGTGTTGGTCGCCTTGGAGTCGTTCACGTAGCGCACCCCGTCGATCTCGGCGACGAGCTCGAGCCTGTGCTCGACGCCGGGAAACGTGCGCAGTGCCTCGGCGATCGCTGCGTCGTCGATCCCGACCGCGCGTGCAGTCGCCGTTGCTGCCGCAGCGTTCTCTCGGTTGTGCGCGCCCCGGATCAGCGGCTCGGCAGGCAGCTCGTCGTCCGCGGAGAACTCGATCCCCTCGAGGCCAGAGCCGCGCGGGACCACCCTCGTCCGAGCCCGCTCGAAGATCCGCAGCTTCGCGTCCTGGTACGCCTCGAACGTCCCGTGGCGGTCGAGGTGATCGGGCTCGAGGTTCAGCAGCACCGCGACATCGCACGAGAGCTCGTGCACGTCCTCGAGCTGGAAGCTCGAGAGCTCGCAGACGATCCACGTCTCCGGCGACAGCGTGCCGTCGAGACCCGTGAGCGGCCGACCGACGTTGCCGGCGACCTCGACGGGACGTCCGGCCGCGCGGAAGACCGCGCCGAGCAGCTCCGACGTCGTCGTCTTGCCGTTCGTGCCGGTGACGCCGACGATCGGATTGCCCTCGAGCAGCCGGTAGCCGAGTTCGACCTCACTCCAGATCGGGATGCCGCGGCTGCGCGCGGCCGCAGGCAGCACGGACTCGCCCGGCACGCCGGGGCTCTTGACGATGAGCTCGACACCGTCCAGCAACCGATCCTCCTCAGTCCCGGCGTGCACTTCGACGCCTGCCGCGGCAAGCCTCCCCGTGTCCACCGACGGGTCCCGGTCGACCGCCACCACCTCGACCCCGTGTCGAGCCAACGCGAGCGCGGCGGCCTGGCCGGAGCGTGCGAGGCCGACAACGAGCACGCGACGCGGCAGTCGCGGAGGACGGTCTGCACTGGTCCGGTCGGTACCCGTTGCAGCCCCGCCCGCTTCGGCGGCGGTCACGCCGACCTCGGCGCGGCCGGCGTCCAACGTGCCCCCAAGGGGGCGGCGTGCCCCCTGATTCGACGATAGCGAGGTCGGCGTGACACGTCTGTGTCGTCTTCGCCGCGAATGCGTCGCGTCCTCACGGTTTGCGGGCCGCGACGAACACCGCACGGCGACGGAACTCGATCGTCGTGCCGGCGAGGCTCTTCAGATGCCCGACGAGTGCATCGACCTCAGCGGCTGTGAACGCCTCGCTCCACCGGGCTCGCAGCGACGGCTCACCGGGGGCGCCGACCGCTTCGAGTCGAACGTCGACGCTCTCCTCGGTCACGACCCACTCTTCGCCGACGTCTTCGACCAACACATCTAGCTCCTCGAAACCGGCTCCCTCGAGCTCCTCGACGAGCTGGACGTCGTCGAACCGAAGCAATGGCGTCACGGCGGCGTAACGCTCCCACTCCTCACCGACGCGCCATGCGAGGTCGCCGCCGAGCGGCGACCAGTCGACGGCTGTGGCGATGAACGTGCCCGCGCGGTTGACGGGCTCGAACAGCGAGATGCGCCCGCCCGGGCGAAGCACCCGGTGAAGCTCCCGTGCCGCCTCCGCGGTGTCGTCCACGTACATGAGCACCGATCGCGTCACGGCTACGTCCGCGCACGCATCCGGCAGCGGCAACACGACGGCGTCACCGAGCATGTACATGATCCCGCTCCTCCCCGACTCCTGTGCGAGGGACAGCAGCTCCTCGAGGCAGTCCACCGACATGTCGAGCGCGATGATCCAACCTACGTCGAGCCGGTCGGCGGCGCCGAAGGCGAGCAGGCCTGTCCCTGCACCGACGTCGACGACGGTGTCGGACGGCTCGATTCGAGCGCGGTCGAGCACCCGGTCGCGGATCTCCTCCAACCGGGCGAGAGCCGTCTCGACGTCCCGCTCGGGCCAGCCGGTGAACCGCGTCCGGACGAGCCACTCCGCCCAGTGATCACGTGGCCCGCTCAGCGCCGGAAGTACGTGAAGTCGTAGTAGAAGAGCGCGAAGCCGATCGCGCAGAGGATCGCCGCGACGATCCAGAAGCGCACCATGATCTTCGTCTCGGACCACGCCTTCATCTCGAAGTGGTGGTGGATGGGCGCCATCAGGAACACGCGCCGCCCGTAGTACCTGAACGCGATCACCTGGATGATCACGGACAGCGCCTCGATCACGAAGATGCCGCCGATCAGCAGCAGGAGCACGATCGTCTTCGTGAAGATCGCCAGCGCGGCGAGAGCTCCGCCGATGCCCATCGAGCCGGTGTCGCCCATGATCAACTCTGCGGGAAAGGCGTTGTACCAGAGGAATCCGATCGTGGCGCCGATCAATGCCGCGCCGACGATCGCGAGGTCGAGTCGCGAGTCGAAGCGGCCACCGGGGTTCCCCGAGCGGATGTAGGTGACGACCGCGATCGCCGTGAACGTGACGAGCGAGATCGTTCCCGTACCGGCCGCGAGCCCGTCGATCCCGTCCGCGAGGTTGACGCCGTTCGTCGTGCCTGCGATCACGAGGAAGAGCAGGACGTACCAGCCGTACGAGAGCTCGACGTTCCAGTGGACGATCGGGATGAACACGCTCGTCGGCAGGTGCTGGTGACGCGCCGCAAACGCGACGCCGACGGTGATCAGCGCGAGCAGCGCGAGCTTCCACCTACCGCGCAACCCGAGCGAGCGCCGATGCGTGAGCTTGATGAAGTCGTCGATGAACCCCACGGCGCCGCAACCGAGCGTGACGAACAGAACGGTCAGGGCCGGGACCTTGTACTTGGACACCGCGAGGAAAGCGATCGTCGCGACCACGAGGATGAGCAGGCCGCCCATCGTCGGCGTACCCTGCTTCGGCCCGTGTGCGGGTCCCTCCTCGCGGATGTGCTGACCGAACTCGTTCTTGCGGAGGAACGAGATGAACCGTGGGCCGACGAGGATCGAGATCACCATCGCGATCACGCCTGCGACGAGGACGCGGATCACGCGGCGGGGACCTTGGCCAACGCTTCCGCTACTGCCTCGAGACCGACCACCCTCGACGCCTTCACCAGCACCGCGTCGCCTTCACGGACCACCTCGTCCAGCGCGCGAAGCGCCTCGTGGACGTTCGGCACGGAGCGGCCGGGGACGCCGCCGTCGAGATAGCCCGCCGCGAGCGCGCCGACGGCGAGCAGCTCGTCGACGCCCAGCTGTGCTGCGGCGACCCCGATCTCCCGGTGATAGCGGGCGCCCGTGCGGCCGAGTTCGGCCATGTCGCCGAGGATCGCCACCTTGCGGCGATCGCCGGCGACCTCGGCGAGGTACTCGAGCGCCGCGCGCATCGAGATCGGATTCGCGTTGTACGCGTCGTTGACCAGCAGGCCGCCACCGGCCAGCTCGAGCTCGTCGCCCCGCCACGGGGCGAAGTCCACCGCGACGGACGGCGGAGCAGGCAGCCCGAGCGCCCGCGCCGCGGCGAGCGCCGCAACCGCGTTCGCCATCTGGTGACGCGCTGTGAAGTTGAAGGCGACGCCGTCGACTACCGCCCGACCGTCGACCACCGTGGACTCGGGATCGGGTGGGACGCGGACGACCTCGAGGTCGTGCCGTGCCACGGGAAAGCCCTCCGGGACGATTGCGACGCCTCCCGACGGGAGCGAATCGACGAGCTCACCCTTGGCCCGGACCACGCCTTCGATCGTCTCGACGAGCTCGAGATGGACGGGCCCGACATTTGTGATCACGCCGATCTCCGGCCGCGCGATCGCGCAGAGGTGCGCGATCTGCCCGAGCCCGCGCATGCCGAGCTCGACGATGCACACCTCCGTGTCCTGCTCGAGTCGGCAGAGCGTCAGCGGAACGCCGATCTCGTTGTTGAAGCTCGCCTCGGCCGCCACGGTTCGACGGGACGGCTTGCAGAGCGCGTCGAGGATGTCCTTTGTCGACGTCTTGCCCGTCGAGCCGGTGATTCCGACGACTCGTGCACCGCTCCGCTCGCGGACCGCAAGGCCGATCAGCGCCAGCGCGGCGAACGCGTCGTCCGGGACGAGCGTCGCCGCCGCACCACGCGCGAGCGCGTCGTCCGTGAAGGTCGCGCCGCGCCCGACGGCGACGAACAGGTCGCCGGGCGAGATCCGCCGCGAGTCGACCTGGACGCCTGTCACCCGATCGCCGCGCGCCTCGAGACGGCCCAGCCCTGACAGGGCGGAGGTCTCGAGCGGGATCACGCGGGCGTCCTCTGGCGGCGAATCGCCTCGCGCGCCACCTCGCGGTCGTCGAACGGAAGCGTCCGGTCTGCGAACTCCTGTTTGCGCTCGTGGCCCTTGCCGGCGATCACGACGACGTCGCCAGGCTCGGCCGTCGCGATCGCGCGCTCGATCGCGGCCCGCCGGTCCAGCTCGATCTCGAGCGCGTTGTCGCCGACCACGTCGCGTGCGATCGCCTCCGGATCCTCGCTGCGCGGGTTGTCCGCCGTGACGATCACGACGTCGGCGAGCTTGGCCGCCACGGTGCCCATCAGCGGGCGTTTCTCGCGATCGCGATCCCCGCCTGCGCCGAAGACGCAGATCACACGTCCATGCGTGAGCGCATGCGCCTCGCGCAGGACCGTCTCGAGCGCTCCGGGCTTGTGGGCGTAGTCGACCAGCACCGTGAACGGCTGCCCCTCGTCCACCGGCTCGAACCGTCCCGGAACGCCGACGACGGCCTCGAGCCCGCGGCGGACAGCAGTGTCGTCCACGCCGAGCGCGCGCGCAGCTGCCGCCGCGGCCAGCGCGTTCTCGCGGTTGAACCGGCCCGGCAGCCTCAACTCGGCGTCGAGCACGTCGTCCGGGCCGAACGTGATCGGATCGGGCAGCGCTCGCGCGAGGTGGCGACCGTACTCGTCGCCGACGTTGACGACGGCCCGGTCGGCCTGTGCGAACAGTCGCCTCTTCGCCTCGAAGTACTCCTCCATCGTTCCATGGAAGTCGAGATGGTCCTGGCTCAGGTTCGTGAACACGAGCACGGCGAAGCGTGTTCCCTCGAGCCGTCCTTTCGACGAGGCGATCGATGTCGCCTCCATCGCGCACACGTCGTTGCCCGCAAGGAGCATCTCGCGGAAGAGTCGCTGGAGATCGATCGCCTCGGGCGTGTTCAGCGTCGGCTCGAGCACGGTGTCGCCGACGCGCCGTTCGATGCTGCTGAGCAATCCCGGTGAGCGTCCGGCCGCCTCGAACACTGACCGGAGCATGAAGACCGTGGTCGTCTTCCCGCTCGTCCCGGTCACGGCGACCACGTCGAGCTCGCGCGTCGGGTCGCCGAAGAACGCTACCGCGGCCTTCGGCATGGCCGCGCGGACGCTCGGCACGACAAGCTGCGGCACGTCGAGGTCGAGCATCCGCTCGACGACGAGCGCGATAGCTCCTTGCTCGACGGCGCTCGGCGCAAGGTCGTGACCGTCGACCTCCGCGCCGGGCACGCAGAAGAAGAGCGAACCCTGCGACACGTGGCGCGTGTCGTAGCCGAGGTCGTGGAGTTCGGCCGGAGCGCGCCCAACGACCTCGGTCGGGCCGATCGCGGCGATGAGCCGCTCCAACTGCATCTCGCCAGGGGAGTCTAGTCAGGGCCTCGGCGTCGGCTTGTCCGGCGGAATCTCGAGATAGCGCAGGTCGAAGCTCGCGATCTGCGCGAAGGCCGGGGCCGCGACCACGCCGCCGAAGATCGCGCCGCGCGGATCGTCCACGAGCACCATGACGACGAGCCGCGGCCGCGACGCAGGGACGATGCCGATGAACGATGCGTTGTACTCGCCGGTCGCATAGCCGCCGTGGCCGTCCGGGATCTGCGCCGTGCCGGTCTTGCCGGCAACCTGGTAGCCGGGAATCGCCGCGTACGTTCCCGTTCCTTCCGCGACGACGTCCTTGAGCATCGTGATCAGCTCCGAGGCGACTCTCGTCGAGACGATGCGCCGGTGCTGCACTGCGGTCGTCGAGTCTCTCCCGATCCGCGCGACCAGGTGGGGCTGCGACCAGACGCCGCGGTTCGCGACGGCGGCGTACGCAGATGCCATCTGCACCGGCGTGACCGCGATTCCCTGCCCGATCGGGACGTTGCCGATCGTCGAGCCCGACCACTTGTCGGCCGGCAGCACGATGCCCGGGCTCTCGCCGGGGAAGTCGATCCCCGTCACACGCCCGAACCCGAACTGCGAGATCCACTGCACGAGCCGCCTCTGTCCCAGCAGCTCGGCCAACGTGATCGCCCCGACGTTGGACGAGTGCGCGAGGATCTGGGCGACCGAATAGCGAACGGTGCCACGCGGCTCGGCGTCGTGGATCACTCGGTCGGCCACCTGGATCGAGTACGGGAGCGTGAAGGCCGTGGAGGGCGAGACGATCCGGTCGGAGAGCGCACCTGCAACCGTGACGAGCTTGAACGTCGAGCCGGGCTCGTAGGTGTCGGTGACAGCGCGGTCGCGCTGCGTCGCCGCAGACACGTCCGAGAACCGGTTCGCGTCGTACCCGGGCTCGATCGCCATCGCGAGGACTGCGCCGGTGCGCGGGTCGAGCACGATCGCCGTCCCGTCCTGGGCGTGCCACTTCTGGATCGTCGCGCGCAGAACCTCTTCGGCGTTCGCCTGGATCGAGTGGTCGAGCGTGAGCGTCACGTTCTGGCCCTGGACGGCGGGGCGGTCGTGCAGGACGTCGATCGTCCGACCTGATGGATCGCGGACGATCGTCTCGTGACCGGGCGCGCCGGCGAGCTCCTTGTTCAACTCGAGCTCGAGTCCGGCGAGGCCGTTGCCGTCGATGCCTACTCCTCCGAGCACTTGCGCGCCGACAGTGTGCTGCGGATACCAGCGTTGTTGCTCGGGGTAGAACCCGAGCCCGGGGATCCTCTGCCGCTCGAGCGCAGCCGCCTTCAGGGGGTCCGCCTGCCGCTCGAGGTAGACGAAGCCGCGCGAGCGGTCCGAGAGCGAGGCGAGCAGCGTCTCGGGCTTCAGCCCGAGCGCCTTGCCGACCGCGTCCGCGACCTGTTGCGGATCGCTGATCTGCATCGGGTCGGCGTAGACGGTCGTCGCCTGCTCCCCGAGCGCGAGCGGCGTCCCCGTCCGGTCGAAGATCGTGCCTCGGATCGCGGGGATGGTCACGTCCACTCGCTGCTGCGTTGCGCCGAGCCGAGACAGCGAGGCCGCACGCACGCCCTGCAGCCAGAAGGCGCGGACGAGCAGGCCCGCGAACGCAACGACGAGCAGCGTCAGAAGGAGCCTGATCCGTCGATTGACGACGCGGGTCATGCCGCGTCGTCAGCGGCCGAGCTGGACGAAGCTCGTCTGGTCGCTGGTCGCAGGCACGAACCCGAACTTCTTCATCGCGAGGTTCTGGATTCGCCCGGCCGCGGCGGCGCTCGACAGCTGCGAGGCGAGTGCCGCGTTGTCGGCGCGGAGGTTGTCTCGGTTGCGCGCGAGATCGTCCAGCTGCATGTTGAGGCGCAGCACGGCGACGTTGAGCGCGACGATGCCGGCGAGCAGCGCAGCGAGCACGCCGATCCAGACCGCGCCGCCGGTGATGCGTTGATGCTCGCGGCGACGACGGCGCTTCCGTGGCTCGGGACGCGGGCGCGCACGCCGACTCGTCACCGGTAGCTGCTCGGCGGGGGCAGCGGCGCCCCAGGCGGCCATCAGGTCTTCACCGCGACACGGAGGCGCGCGGACGCCGCGCGTGGGTTGACGGTGAGCTCGGCCGGGGTCGGACGGACCGGTTTACGGGAGAGCGTGCGCAGCTCGGGCTTGCGGCCACAGACGCAGACGGGGAAGTCGGGCGGGCAGTCGCAGCCGCGCTCGAGATCGCGCATGAAGCGCTTCACGGCTCGGTCTTCGAGCGAGTGGAACGAGATCACGGCAAGGCGCCCGCCCGGATGCAGGATCGAGAAAGCGGCCGGCAACGCGATCTCGAGCGAGCCGAGCTCGTCGTTGACCGCGATTCGCAACGCCTGGAAGACACGCTTCGCCGGATGTCCGTCGCCGAACCGTGCCGGCGCGGGGATCGCTGCGCGGATCGTCTCGACGAGGTCGCCGGTGCGCTCGAAGCGCTGCTCCTTCCGCCGGCGCACGATCGTTCGTGCGATCTGCCGCGCATAGGGCTCCTCGCCGTAGCGTTTGAAGATCGTTGCGAGATCGCGCTCGTCCGCCTCGTTGACGATTCCCGCTGCCGTCACCTCCGCCGACGTGTCCATGCGCATGTCGAGCGGTGCGTCGGCGGCGTAGGAGAAACCGCGCTCGGGCCGGTCGATCTGCATCGACGAGACGCCGAGGTCGAAGAGGATCGCGTCCGCTTGAACGCCGTTGTCGGCGAGCTGACGCAGTACCACGGCGAAGTCGCCGCGCAGGAAACGCGTGGCGACACCGGCACGCCGCGCGAATCGGTCGAAGTACTCGCGCGTCGTCTGGTCGCGGTCGATCGCGATCAGCTTCCCGCTGCCGCGGAGATCCGCCGCGAGCAACGCCGCATGGCCGCCCGCACCGAAGGTCGCGTCGATCACCGTCTCGCCGGGCTCGATCGCGATCAGCTCCCTCACCGCGTCGGCGAGGACGGGGACGTGATCAGTCGCGCTTGGCTGCAAGACGTTCGGCAACATCCTCCGCACTCCCTTCGATCGTGGCCAGCTCGCGGCGCCAGGCCTCGCGATCCCAGATCTCGAGCCGGTCGTTCACCCCCGCGACGACGACCTCGCGGCCGAGCTGCGCGTGCTCCATCAGCGCGGCCGGCAACATCACGCGGCCCTGCTTGTCGAGCTCGGCCTCGGTGGCTCCGGAGAAGACGAAGCGGTGGAGTTGCCGCCCTTCCTTGCTGAGCGGATCCAGCGGGGCGAGTCGAGACTCGACGAGTCGATCCCAATCCTCACGACGGTAGGCCTGGAGGCAGCGCTCGAATCCGCGCGTGATGACGACACCGCCCGCAAACGCCTGCCGGAACTTGGCCGGAAGAGTGAGACGGTTCTTGTCATCGATCGTGTGCTCGTGGAGTCCGAGAAGCATCCTTGGGGCCTGGCGAGGTTACCACTTTCCCCCACTTTAGACCACCACCACCCACCTGTCCACCCGCCCTCCCCCTTTTGAGCGACGGAGGGAAGCGGGTTTCGCGCCTCGACCTAGAGGTCCTCCGCAGTGAGCTGGGCCGTGTACGGGCCACGTCCCGTCAGGACGGCGGCGCCGCACCGCGCCGCAAGCGCGAGCGCCTGCTCCGGCGGGTCGCCACGGCCGAGCGCGAAGGTCAGGCCCGCCACGAAGGCGTCGCCGCAGCCGTATGCGTCCACGACCGGGCCGGGCACCACCGCCGGACGAAACGGCCCGCCCGGCTGAGCCCAGCCGCCGAGCGCCCCGGAGGTCGTGACCACGAGGGTCGGCGTCGGCTCGAGCTCGCCCGGCCGGTAGAGCTCGGCGTCGTCCTCGCCGCTCCCCACCAGCGCGTCGAGCTGGACGCCCGCACCCTGGAGCGTCGCGAGCTCACGCGTCGTCGCCACGAGCACCTTCGCGGCCCGCGCCGCACGCAGTGCCGCCGCGTCGCCGCTGCCGAAGAAGCACGCGTCGACGCCGGCGAGCTCGTGCCACGGCAGCCTGCTGTCGCCGCCGCTCGGACGCTGCTTCTCGGCGAGCAGTGTGATCGTCCGCTCCCCCGCGTCGTCGACGAAGCACAGCGCCCGCCGCTGCGGAGCCGAATCCGCCATCGCCCGGACGGTGACGTCTTGCTCGCTCAACTGCACGCGCGAGCGACGACCGAGCTCGTCGGAGCCGAGGGAGGTGAAGAAGGTGGCGCCGCCCGCGAGCTTGGCGAGCTGGACCGCCGCGACCGCCCCGCCACCGGCGGCCTCCTCCCACGTCTCGCGTGCCTGGACGATCTCCCCGGCCGCGGGAACGGACTCGACCCGGGCGAACTCGACCCACTCGACATGGCCGACGACGGCGACGCGCACACCGCATCCTCACACTCCGAGCCGGTCGGCCGTTTCAAGATGTGGCCGTGACGATTCCGCCCTTCGAGCGCTTCTACCGACAGCACCGTGACGAGGTCTTCGCCTTCCTCGTCCGACGCGTCGGCCGCGATCGGGCCGAGGACGCGTTCCAGGAGACCTTTCTCCGGGCGCTCCGCGCGTATCCAGACCTCCGGCACGGCGAGCATCTGCGTGCCTGGGCGTTCACGATAGCGAGCCGCATCGCGATCGACGAGCACCGCCGCCCCCGCGCGGACGCGAGCCTGCCGGAGCTCGGCGAGGAGGACGGCCGGCCGGTCTACGCCGAGCTCGAGCACCTCACCGACGAGCTGCCGCCGACCGAACGCGCGGCCGTCGTGCTCCGCTACGGCTACGACCTCGACTACGACGACATCGGAATCGCGCTGGGATCGAACGCGACGGCGGCACGACAGGCCGCCTCGTCGGGGATCCGGCGCCTACGAGAGAAGGAGTCACGCACGTGAACGTGTCCACCGAGCTCGACCGGCGCTTCCGCGAGGCCGCCGCACGCGAGCACCTGCTCGACGTGGCGTTCGACGTCGTCGACACGCCGATCGGACCGCTCTTCGTCGCGACGACGAGGCGCGGTCTCGCGAGCATCGTCTACGACGCCGAGCCCGACCGGGAGCTCGACCGCCTGAGACTGCTCTTCGGCCCGCGTGTCCTGCGCGCGAGCGGACCGGTCGACCGGACCCGCCGCGAGCTCACGGAGTACTTCGAGGGTCGGCGACACGGCTTCGACCTGACGCTCGACCTCGGGCCGCTGGCCGAGTTCAACAGGATCGTCCTGGACGAGCTCGCCCGTGTTCCTTACGGCGAGGTCGTCACGTACGGGGAGCTCGCCGCGCGCGTCGACCACCCACGCGCCGCGCGTGCGGTCGGCACCGTGATGAACCGGAATCCCGTCCCGATCGTCCTGCCGTGCCACCGCGTGATCGGAGCGAGCGGGAAGCTCGTCGGCTACGGCGGCGGCCTCGAGCGCAAGGAGGCGCTGCTTCGGCTCGAGGGCGCCTTGCTCTAGTCCGGCGGGTCGAGCAGCCGGTAGCCGACGCCCCAGACGTTGATCACGAACGGGCCGGAACCGGACGAGCCGAGCTTGCGGCGCAGGCGCGACGCGTGCGAGTCGAGCGTCCTCGTCCGGCCGAGCGATCGGAAGCCCCAGACCTCTCGCAGCAGCTGCTCCTTCGTGAACACGCGCTCGGGATCGGTCATCAGCTTCAGCAACAGCTCGTACTCCTTGCCCGCAAGCGGGACTCCGCGGTGATTCACCGATGCGCGGCGCGTCGCGAGGTCGACGCGGATCGGGCCGGCGACGAGCAGCTCGTGGTCCGACGCGAGCGACCGGCGCAGGACCGCTCGGATCCGCGCGAGTAGCTCCTCGTAGACGAACGGCCGCGCGACGAAGTCGTCACAGCCGCGCTGGAACGCGCGGACGCGGTCGACCGCGTCGGATCCCGGCTCGCCGATCACGATCACCGGCACGTCCCCGTGACGAGACCGCAGGTCGTCGAGCTCCGCGGGATCGCGCAGGAGCACCAGGTCGGGCCGAGCCTCTTCCGCGTCGACCACCCGGAAGCCGTCGCTCGTCAGATGGCGAACGAGCGACGGCTCAGGCTCTGCCAGCAAGAGCGCATTCGACACGCTTGCGAACGTAACCGCGAGCCGGGCGAACGACTAGATGTCCATTCGCGCGGAAAGCGTGACGAGAAATCCTCAGGCGCTCGAAACGGACTCCGCTTCCGAGGCCGAGACGCGATCGCCTCGCCACAGCACGTGGGTCATCCAGCCGAGGAGCGCAAGGATCAGGAACGCGTTCAATGGATGGAACGCCCCGGCCCAGCGGCCGGCTCCGCCGAGGATCCCTTGAATGAACAACAGGAACGGCAGCGCGATCGAGACCCAGCGAAGACGTCGATCGTCGTACCACGCGAGCAGCGCCAGGATCAGCAGGATGATCGAGCCGAAGTCCGCGAGGATGAACCCGAAGGCTCGATGCGGATCGAGCGTCTTCTGGTCGTCCAGCTTGGGGCCTGCCTTGATCCCGAAGATCCCCTCGCCGGCGAGGAAGATCTGGACGATCACCGCCAGCACGTAGAGCGGGATGTAGTAACGAAGCACCGCACGGGCCCCTCGCCGCAGCGCTCCCATCGTTCCCTCCTTTGGTCGAGCGACCGGACGGGCGAGCTTACAACCGTCCGGAGCGGAGGACGCCCCAGAGCAGCCACACGGCGAGGACGCCCGAGAGGACGAAGCCGATCGCCGAGATCACGTTGATCCCGAGGATGCTCGGACCGGCGTTCGTGAACGCGCCGATGAGGCTCGATCCGATCAGCCCGCCCACGACCACCATCGCCACGACGAGCCGGTTGAAGACGACGTCGATCCTCGCCATGAACTCGTCCAGGCCCTTGTGGACGAAGCCCACCTCGATCTGGCCGTCCCGAACCTCCTCGAGCAGGTCGTGGACCTGGTACGGCATCTCCATCATGATCTGCCCGAGCTTCAGCGACTCCTGGGTGGCCCTGCGCGCGAGCCGGCGGGGCCTGAGGCGCTCGACCAGAAGCCCGCGCGCGTACGGGCGCGCGACCTCGAAGACGTTGAAGTCCGGATAGAGGTCAATGCCGACCGATCCGAGCGTTGCGATCGCCTTGTCGAGCAGGAGGAAGCGCGTCGGCAGCCGCAGGTTCATCGAGTAGATGAGGTTGAACGCCTCCCGGATCACCTGGAGCGGATCGATCTCGGAGAGGCTCGCGCCGTAGTAGCGGTAGAAGAGCTCGCGCAGCTCTGCGAGGAACTCCTCCTCGCGCTCCTTCGGGTAGCGAACCCCGAGATCGCTCAGCCGCTTCGGCAGCGCCTCGACGTTCTCCGACGCCGCGTCGATGAAGAGCCGCGTCAGCTTCGCCATGTCGTCGTCGGTCAGCTTCCCGACGGCCCCGAAGTCGACGAGCCCGATCTTGTCCGGTGTCCCGAGCACGAGGATGTTCGCCGGATGCGGATCGCCATGGAAGAACCCGTGACGGAAGATCATCGTCATCCACGTCTCCGTCATCAGGTACGCGAGGTCGCGGCGCTCCTCGAGCGACCACTCGGGCGCGCTGACGTCCGCCACCTGCGTTCCGTCGAGCCACTCGAGGGTGAGCACGCGGCTGCGCGTGTAGCGCCAGTACACCCGCGGCACGTGCACGTGCGGATGGCCGGCGAAGTTGTGGTGGAAGGCGTCGGCGTTGCGTGCCTCGAGCCGGTAGTCGAGCTCCTTTCGAATCGAACGTGCGAACTCGTCGACGAGCTGGTGCGCGTCGACGAAGTCGAGGGCGCGCACGCGTTCCTTCGCGATGCGCGCAGCCTGGTAGAGGAGCGCGAGGTCCGCCTCGATCTGGCGAGGGGCGCCGGGACGCTGCACTTTCACGGCGACGCGTCGCCCGTTCGGCAGCGTCGCGCCGTGCACCTGTCCGATCGAGGCCGCGGCGATCGGCTGCTCGTCGAACTCCGTGAACAGCTTGTCGAGCGTCAGCCCGAGCTCCTCCTGGATCACCTCCTCGACCTGTGCGAACGGGAACGGGCGGACGTCGTCCTGGAGACCGCGGAGCTCGGCGATGATGTCGGGCGGCAGGACGTCCGGACGCGTCGAGAGCAGCTGGCCGAACTTCACGAACGTCGGACCGAGCTCGTCCAACATCTCGCGAAGGTGCTGGCCGCGCTGGGACGGCTGGCCGTCGTCCTCGGGCCTCCCTCTCCTGGGAAACAGGTCGCTGAGTCGATGGGTCTCGAACCAGTAGCCGAAGCCGTGGCGGACCGCGACCTGCGCGATCTCCGACAACCGGCCGAGGTTGCGCGTGGCAGGAGTGGTCGTGCTCACGGCGACCTCAGTCTGACAGGCTAGGCCGCGCTGGCGGTCGTCCGCCGAACCCACGGCCCGGGCGGCGTCAGCAGCGACTCGGCACGGAGATAGGCGACCCCAACGCTGGGGATGTCGCTCAGACGCTCGACGCAGAGGTACCGCGGTCGCCACTCGGGATGGAACTTGCGGTTGAACACGAGCAGGCGGTCGAGCTGGAACAGGTGGTCGCCGATCTGCACGAACCGCCGCGCGAGCGCGTGGAACACGGTGCGCGCGTCGCCGACGAGGAAGTCCGAGAACGCGCAGAAGTTGAGCGACAGCTCTGCCGTTCGTCGCTCGCGCGCCCATTCGATCGTGCGTGCGATCAGGAACTCCATCAGGCCGTTCGGCGTCTCCCTGCCGCGGCGCATCGCGCTCAGCGAGTAGCCGTTCGTGCTCGGCACGAGATGGAGGAAGCCGCCGACACCGTCGGGTGTCTCCGCAACGGCGAAGATCGTTCCGGACTCCCGGAAGAGATCGTCCATCGCCATGGTGAACCCGCGCTCGACGCTCGAGCCGCGCCACTCGTCGGACACACGGACGAGCTCGCCTCGGAGCGATGCGTCGACGTCCTTCGCATCGACGACGCGGAAGTGAAAGCCCGCACGCTCGAGCCGCGTCACCGACTGGCGCACCTTGCGAATCGCCCGTCCCTCGAGCGAGAAGTCGGCCGGCCGAACGACCGCCTCATCGCCCACCTTGATCGCGCGGAGCCCGAGCCGCCGCGCGACCGGCACCAACTCGTCACTCACGCTGAGCAGTCCGAGTCGCCAGCCGCGCGTCCGACAGACGCGCCGGAACTCGGCGAGCAGCTCGGGGACCTCGGACCGCTCACCGATCGGATCGCCGCTGACGAGCGCGGCTCCGCCGATCACGCGGTATGCGAGAAAGCTCCGACGCGTCGGCGAGAAGAACCAGCTCTTGTCCTCCCGCAGCGCGAAGAACGCCAGGCTGTCGTGCCCATGCGAATGGACGAGCTCGGTGACCCGGCGTCGCTCCTCGACCGACTGGCGCACGCGCTCGCTGAGCGGACGCAGCCAGAGGTGGAGGGCGCGGACGCCGAGCACGAGCGCCGACGCGAGCAGGACGTCCGCGACGCCGTCGAAGCGGCCGCGCGCGTCGAGGGCGAGCGAGGTGCCCGCCGCTGATGCGACCGCGAGCGTGGTCGCGAGCAGCGGCCGCGTCGCCGCCGGGTCGCCGGGAACGTCGAAGCGCGGACGGAACCGGAGCAGCGTCGCGAGGACGAGGATGGCGAACGTCGCCTCCTCGACGTCGAAGGCCTTCAGCAGGTGCGCGACCGCGATCGCCACGACGAGGGCGACGGAGAGCTGCCAGGCGCGTCGACTGCGGCGCCCGAGCGAGCGCGCGAGCAGGACGAGCGCCATCCCGAACGCGAGCGTGGCGACACGCGCCGCCTGGGGGACGCCGGTGGGGAGCACCCCCCGCACGACATCCGAGTGGGCGGAGAGCGCGGGCGTCAGCGCGGAGACGATGCCGATGAGGCCGACGGCGGCCGCAAGCGCCGCGAGCACGGATTCCGCGCGAGGTCGACCCCGAGGCACGCGACCTAGGGTAGCCACACGGTCAGACCGGGTCCGCGGGGTACAACTCGGGTATGGAGGCGAGCCGGATCCATCGGTTCCTCGTCCCACGCTGGGTGGCGCTGCTGCTCGCCGCCGTCGCGGCAGTCCTCGTGCCCTGGATCGTCTACCTCAGCTACTCGCTGCCGTCCCACCACGTCAGTAACCACTGGCAGTTCGCATGGTCGGGCTTCGACGTCGCGCTCGTGTGCGCAATCCTCGCGACTGCGATCGGCCTGATCCGCGGCTACTCGTGGGCGAGCGCGACCGCGGGCGCGGCGGGCGCGCTCCTCCTCGCCGATGCGTGGTTCGACATCGTCCTCGCCCACGGACCCGGCGAGCGGCTCGAAGCAGTGACCGAGGCGGTGCTCGCCGAGCTCCCGCTCGCGCTCCTCTGCCTGTGGATCGCGGTGGCCACGGAGCGCGGCCCGCGCGCGCTCTGGATGCGCTCGATCGCGAGGGTCGGAGGCGCTAGCGCGCGTCCCGGACCGGATCCTCGAGCAGCCGGAGGCGATGCTCGACCTGGGATACGCGAAGCTCGAGATCGTCCCACTCGTCCCGTGTGACGACGCCCAGCTCCTTGAGCGCGTGCCTGAGCGTCGAGCCGGCACGCTCGCCGAGCCTTGCAGCATCGCCGCGCCAGCGCTGAGCCGAGTCGTCGATCCAGCCGCGGACCTCCTCCTTGCGCAGCCCGCCGCGCTCGGCCAGCATCTCGGCGAGCTCGTCGGCGCGCTCCGCGGTGAGCGCGACCGCCCCGACCAGCGCCAGGCTCAGCTCCTTAACGCGCTCGTCCATGCGGCCGCGCGCTTCGCCGCTGACGGCGGCGCTCGCGCTTCGTCTGCGACTTCGAAGGCCCGGCGCCGTCGGCGGTCGCGACCGGCGCGAGCTCGGGCTCCGGCTCGGCCGCCGCGGCTTCCTCCGCCTCCTCCATCGCCTGCTCCAGGCCGCGCTTCGTGACCGTCTCCCCCTTGCGCCGCGCGTACTCGGGCTCGCGCTCCTTCCACCAGGTCAGCAGCGGAGCGGCGATGAAGATCGACGAGTACGCGCCCGAGAGGATCCCGACCATCAGCGCGAAGGCGAAGTCCTTGAGGGTGGCGCCACCGAAGACCAGCAGGCTGATGATCGGCAGCAGCGTGATGAACGTCGTCGCCAGCGAGCGGCGGATCGTCTCCCACAGCGACACGTTCGCGATCGTCGCGAACGACGAGCGACGCATGATCGGCACGTTCTCGCGGATCCGGTCGAAGATGATGATCGTGTCGTAGATCGAGTAACCGAGCACGGTCAGGATCGCCGCGACCGTGGAGGACGAGACCTCCCGACCCGTCAGCGCATAGATGCCGATACAGACGAGGACGTCGTGGATCATCGCGAGGATCACGGGGACCGCGAACTTGAAGTCGAACCTGATCGCGATGTAGATCACGACCAGGACGAGCGAGACGATGATGGCGAGAATCGCCGAGTGCGCGATCTGGCGACCGAAGCTCGAGGAGACCGTCGTGACACCGAGCGCCGTCGCCGACACCTGATCCTTCAGGTCGCTCTCGACCTGCGTGAGCTTGGCGCCCGACAGTGCCTTCGTCCGGATCTGGAAGCTCGTGTAGTCGGTTCCGCCGATCGCTCGTCCACGCCCTTGGACGACCGCGTCCGGATAGCCGACGGTGGTGAACAGCTGCTGGACGTCGCCGGTTGACTTCGGCGAGGTCGTCTTGAACGTGATCTGCGTCCCGCCCTTGAAGTCGATGCCGAGATTCAGCCCGCGGACGCCAAGTGAGATGATTCCGATCGCGATCACGACGCCGGACATCGCAAACCAGAGCTTCCGCTTCCCCATGAAGTCGATCTGGAGCCACTTCGCCCCTTGCTGGCCTTTCGCGCCCATGAAGCCTGGGTTGTCGAACCAGCTGAAGCCGGCCAGCAGGCCGAGCATCGCACGCGTCGCGGCGACCGCCGTGATCAGCGAGATCACGGTGCCGATCAGCAGCATCAGCGCGAACCCCTTCACCTGCGCGGTCGCGACCGCGAAGAGGACGAGCGCGGTGATCGCGGTGACGACGTTCGCGTCGAGAATCGTGTGGAAGCCCTTCGAGTAGCCGGCGCCGATCGCGGCGCGCACGGACTTCCCGGCGCGCACCTCTTCCTTCACGCGTTCGAACACAACGACATTCGCGTCGGCGGCCACCCCAATCGTGAGGATCAGGCCGGCGAAGCCCGGCAGGGTGAGCGTGACGTTGAAGAGCAGGATCGCCGCGTAGAGGAACGCTGCGTAGATCGCGAGACCGATCACCGCGACGAGCCCGAGGAACCGGTAGAGGATCAGCAGGAAGAGCGCAACGATGATCAGGCCGACGATCGCGGCGCGCTTCGCCTGGCTGAGCGAGCTCTTGCCGAGCGTCGCCGAGACGTCGGTCCGCTCCGCGGTGATGAACTTCACCGGCAGCGCGCCGGTCTGGAGCACGAGCGCGATCCGCTTGGCGTCGGAGATCGTCCCGCCCGCGCCGAGGTCGATCTGCGCCCCGTTGTCGCCGGCGATGCCGTCGGGGTTCTGGCAGTAGTCGATGTAGGGCACCGACGCGATCTGGCCGTCGAGCACGATCGCGAAGTGCTGGACGTTGGGCGGCGGCGACCCCTGGCTGCAGTTCCCGCCGGTCGCGCCGCGCCGCGCCAGGCGGGCCGTGAGGGTATGGAAGATCTTCTTGCCCTCGCTCGTGAACTGCATCGTCACGATCGGGGCGCCGGTGTTCGGGTCGAAGTCCGCCTGCGTCCCGGAGAGCTTCAGCTGCGCGCCGGTCATCGGCGGGATCGGGTTCGCCGGGTTCGTCGAGTGCTTGAACAGGTAGAAGCCCTCGTTGCCTGCGCCGCTCGTCGGGCACTCGGTGCCGACGCAGCTGACGACGACGGTGTTCTCCGGCACGGCCAGGACGTGCCAGTCCTTCGGGATCGTCCCGCCGAGCTTCTTCTGGACGATGTCGGACTGGAGCAGCTCCTCCTTCGTCGGCTTCGGTCCGACGGCCGTCAGGTTCTGGTTGTCGAACAGGTACCACTGCGACGGCGTCCCCTTCGCCGCGAGCGAGGTCGTGGCGGGATCGCTGAGCAGCGCGTAGAGGCTCGGTTTCGCGATCGGCTGACCGTTCAGGGAGTTGATCGACGGGCCGGTCAGGTCTCCCTCGAAGTCGTAGAACTCGAGCACCGCCGTCTTGCCGATCAGGCGCGCCGCGACCGCCGGGTCCTTCACGCCGGCGAGCTGGATCACGATCTGGTCGGATCCCTGCTTGCGGATCTCGGGCTCCGAGACGCCGAGCTTGTCGATCCGGTTCCGCATGATCGTGACGGACCGGTTGATGTCGTCGGAGGTGAGCGAGTGGCCCTTCGGCGGGACCGCCTTCAGGACGACCTCGAGGCCGCCCTGGAGATCGAGGCCGAGCGTCGGCTTCCGGTGGATGGGCGACCCCGGTACGGCGAGCAGCGCCACGCCGACGAGCGCCGCGACGATGAATCCGAGCAGGACGAGATGGTTGCGCCGGTCTTGCACTAGCTCACAGGTTAGCCGCGGTCCTGGCCGCGTTCCTGCACGGGTTGCTGCTCGAGCTCGGGGCTCGCCTGCTCGGCCTCGGGAGCTGCCTGCTCCGCCTCCGGGGTCGCCTCTTCGCCGAGCTCGAGCTCGGCCGGCTTCGACTGCTGCTCGTGCTCGGTGAGCACGCCGGCGATCGCCCTGCGGGCGACCCTGACCTCGAGCTCCGGCGCGATCTCGAGGCGGACCTCGTCCTCGTCGAGACGTCGCACGGTCCCGTAGATCCCCCCGGCCGTGACGATCTCGTCGCCGAGCTGCAGGGCGTCCATCTGATTCTGCTGCTTGCGCAGCTGGCGCTGCCGGGGGCGGACCAGCAACAGGTAGATCATGAAGACGAGCGCGACGACGATGAACAAGATGGCCATCGGTTCCTCCTACGGAGCCGCGGCGAGTCGCTCGAGTGCCTCGGCCTTGTACGCCTGGAACCCGCCACGCTCGATCGCCGCTCTCGCATTCGCGGTGAGCTGCACGAGGAATCGTAGATTGTGCAGGCTGAGGAGCCGAAGGCCGAGGAGCTCGTTCTGGTTCACGAGGTGACGGATGTACGCCCGTGAGAACCGAGTACACGCGGGACACGAGCAGTCCTCGTCGAGGGGCCGGGGGTCACGGCTGAACTGCGCATTGCGAAGGTTGAGGCGCCCGCTCCAGGTGAGCGCGCTGCCGGTCCGCGCCGTCCGAGTCGGCAGGACGCAGTCGAACATGTCGATCCCCCGCTCGACCACCTCGAGCACTCCCTCCGGGTCGCCGATCCCCATGAAGTAGCGCGGCTTCCCGGCGGGGAGCAGCTCGGCTGCCCACGCCGTCGTCTCGAACATGAGCCCGCGCTCCTCGCCGATGGCGAGGCCTCCGAGCGCGTGGCCGTCGAAGCCGAGCTCCACGATCTCCGCGACCGACCGTCGCCGGAGCTCGGGGTCAGTCGCGCCCTGCGCGATCCCGAACACGAGCTGGCCCTCGGCCCGCGGCGCGGCGCGCTGGCGTGTCGCCCAGAGCGTCGTCCGCCGGACCGCCTCCGCGAGCTCGCGGCGAGGCGTTTCGACGGGCGGGCAGATGTCGAGGCACATCGCGACGTCTGAGCCGAGCTTCGCCTGGATCTCGGCCACGAGCTCCGGCGTGAACCGCTCCGGCCGGCCGTCGTAGACGGAGCGGAACGTCACCCCGACGTCGTCCACCGCCTGCAGCGTGTCGCGAAGCGAGAAGACCTGATAACCGCCGGAGTCGGTCAGGATCGGGCCACTCCACCCCATGAACCGGTGGAGCCCTCCGAGCTCGGCGACGACGAGCTCGCCTGGGCGGAGGTGCAGGTGGTACGTATTGCCGAGGAGGATCGAGGCGCCGAGTGCCTTCACCTCGTCGGGGTCGAGGGCCTTCACCGTCCCCTTCGTCCCGACCGGCATGAACGCGGGCGTCGGCACCTCTCCGTGCGCAGTGCGCAGCAGGCCGGCACGTGCCGCGCCGTCGCTCGCCGTGACGTCGAACACGCCCGGGTTCACAGGATCAGCATCGCGTCGCCGAACGAGTAGAAGCGGTAACGCTGCCGGATCGCCTCCTCGTAGACGGCGCGGGTCTCCTCCACCCCGGCGAACGCCATCACGAGCGCAAGGAGCGTCGAGCGCGGCAGGTGGAAGTTCGTCAGCAGCGCGTCGACGCGACGGAACTCGAAGCCCGGGGTGACGAACATCGTCGTCCGGCCCGCCAGCGGCGCTCTCCTGACGAGCGTCTCGAGCACCCGGACCGTCGTCGTCCCGACCGCGAGCACACGCTCGGCGTCGCGAATCCGCTCCCACGCGGCGGACGCGACCTCGTAGCGCTCGCCGTGGAGACGGTGGTCTTCGAGCTCGTCGACCGTGATCGGCCTGAAGGTGTCGAGACCGACGTGCAGCGTCACGCGTTCGACGTCGAGCCGTGCCAGCAGCTCCTCGGTGAAGTGGAGTCCGGCCGTGGGGGCGGCTGCCGACCCGGGCGTCCGCGCGTACACCGTCTGGTAGCGCTCGGGATCCGCGAGCGGCTCCTCGATGTACGGCGGCAACGGCGTCTCGCCGTCGGGCTCGCCGTGGAGCCGCAGCAGCCAGCGTCCCTCGCCGAGGTGCTCGAGCAGCTCGACCGGCCCGTAGCGCCGGCCTGCGTGCAGCCGGCGCGTCGGGCGGGCGAGCCCCTCCCAGACGGCGTCGTCACCGGTCGGCTCGAGCAGGAGCACCTCGCCGCGCGGCCGCTCGATCGGGATCCGCGCGGGCACGACACGGGTGTCGTTCACGACCACGAGGGCGTCGCCGATGACGTCCGGGAGCTCTGCGAACCTCCGATGATCGAGCCGTCGGGCGAAGCGTTCGTAGACCAGAAGCCGCGATCCGTCGCGGCGCGCTTCCGGTTTCTGCGCAATCCGGCTCCGCGGGAGGTCGTAGTCGAGGTCGTCGATCCGCATCCCGTGAGCACGGTACATTTGCCACGTATGGACGAGAGCGCCGTCGAGCGCGCGAGGGAGCGCATCGAGCAGCGCGGCGACGCCGTCGCGGTCGACGCGCTCCTCGAGCGGGCGCGCACCGAGCTCGCAGCTCTCGTCGAAGCCGCGTCCGCCGCCGCGACAGGCCTGCCCGAGCGCGTCGAGGTCGCGGTCCAGAACGCGCTCCAGGAGCAGGTCAAGCCCGTCGGACGGAACCTCGCGGAGATCCGCGGCCTGATGAACCAGGCGATCGGCCGGCTCGAGCGGCTCGAAGGCGAGTCCGTCGACGACCGTCACGCTCGCGTCGACGACCTGTCGCTCCTCGTCGACGTGATCTCGGCGGGTTGGCAGAGCGTGGACGCACGCCTCGCGCGGATGGAGTCGATCGTCTCGCGCCTCGAGCAGACGTTCGAGCAGCGCAGCGGCGCGATCGTCTACCGCATGGAGGACCGCCGACCGGACGCAGCCGAGCAGGAGTAGCGGCTGGAGAGTTGATGTAGGCGGCCGCGGCCCGGCCTAATTTCAAATCGGGCCTCTAAGTCACGACGAGGATCACGGCTGCGCAGACGGCCCACGCCGCGATACAGACGAGGATCGGCACGTCGCGCAGCAGCACCTCCTCGGGCTCCTCGCCGAGATCCTGGCGATGGATGAGCAAGAGGTAGCGGAAGACGCCGAAGACGACGAACGGAATCGTCGCCATCAGCGCCTTCGAGTCGCGCGCGGTGAACGTGTACAGCGCGTACGCGATCACCGTGCAGGCCGCGACCACGCTCACGAGCTGGTCGACCAGCGCGAGCGAATACCCTTCGAGCACCGGCCTCCCCGGCGTCGCTTCGGCTCCGACGAGGACGAGCTCGCCGCGCCTCTTCGCAAGGGCGAGGAAGAGGGCGAGCAGCGCGGTGCAGAGCAAGAGCCACGGCGAGATGCGGACGTGCACACCGGCGGCGCCTGCCGCAGCCCGCACGACGAACAGCGCCGCGATCGTCATCACGTCGATGAGCACGACGTGCTTCAGCCGCAACGTGTAGGCGGCCTGGAGGACGAGGAAGGCGACGAGGAAGGCGACGGGAACCAGCCCGAGCGGCGAGACCAGCGCGAATCCGACGGCGACGAGCGCTCCCGCCAGCACGCAGGCCGCGCGGGACGACAGCTCACCGCGCGCGATCGGGCGGTAGCGCTTGACGGGATGTTGTCGGTCGTTCGCGACGTCACGGACGTCGTTGACGAGGTACGCCGCGCTCGACGCAGCGCAGTACGCAACGAAGGACGCCGTCGCGTCGAGCCAGCGCCAGGCGTCGCCGAGCTTCGCCGCGAAGATGAGCCCCGCGAACAGCAACAGGTTTTTCGTCCACTGACGCGGCCGCATCGCCGCGATCGCCGCGGCCACGCGGCCACGGCGCGCGGGGAGCGCGATGACCGGTGCGGGCTCGGGCAGCATGCGGCGATCGTAGAGCAGTGCGGGCGACGTCCGGCTCGCTCGTGCGTTTCGGCTCAGCGGCCGACCGGCAGCACGAGCTCGAAGCGGCTGCCGCGCCCGAGCTGCGACTCGAGCTCGATCCGGCCGCCGAGCGCGACCGCGAGCTCGTGCGCGATTGCGAGGCCGAGGCCCGTGCCGGTGTGGTCCTGCGACCAGAACGGACGGAAGATGCGGTCCTGCTCCGACGCGGGGATCCCGGGGCCGGAGTCGTCGACCGCCACGGACACGGTGCCGTTCTCGGCACCGAGCTCGAGGTCGACCGTTCCTCCGTCCGGCGTCCACCGGAACGCATTCGAGAGGAGGTTCGAGATGATCTGAAGGACGCGGTCGCCGTCGGAGACGATCGTCGGCGCGGCGTCGATGCGCTGCCGGTACTCGATGCTGCGACGACGGGCCTCCTCGGCGAACGCGCCGTACGCCTGCTCGCAGAGGCGACCCATGTCGACCTCTTCGTTCAGGACCGTGAAGCGATGTGCGTCGAGCTTCGCGAGATCGAGGACGTCACCGACCAGTCGCTCGAGCCGCGCGCTCTCCGCTGCGATCACGTCGAGCGATGCCGCGCGCAGCTCGGGGTCGTCCGCGACGCCTTCGCGAAGGGCGTCGACGTGGCCGCGGATCGCGGTCAGCGGCGTTCGGAGTTCGTGCGAGACCGACATGAGGAAGTTCCGCTCCAGCTGCTCGGCCTCCGCCAGCCGTGCCGCCATCTCGCGGAAGCGTTCGGCGAGGTGCCCGATCTCGTCGCGACTCCTCACCTCGGGGATGTCGACGTCGTACTGTCCGCGCGCCACCGCATCTGCCGCGTCGGAGAGTGCGAGCACGGGCTTCGTGATGCGGCGCGAGAGGTACCAGGCGAGCAGGCCGGCCGTCACGATTCCTCCGATGAAGGCGATTGCGAGCCGGTCGACGAGCGTCAGCAGCGTGCGGTTCAGCTCCGTCTTCGGCTTCGCGACGACGAGATCGCCGAACTGCAGGCCCTGGTGCTTGCCGGCCGACAGCCGAAGCGGGTTGGCGACCCCGACGTACCGTCGATGCAGGCCCGGCGGCGTGAACTCGAACGTGAGCTGCTTGTTCGACTGCCAGTTGGGGAGGTACGTGCGGGGCAGGACCCGCAGCGGGGTCGATCCGGGGAACGGCGACTCCCCGACGAAGTAGAGCCGCGCGCCCGTCGCCTTCTCCAGCTTCGGCGCCGCGAAGCCCGGTGCCGCTCCGTTCGCCTTGTTGGCCTGCTCCTGGTACAGCTCCGTGAGCCCGACCGCGTCGCGACGGAGCTCGGACGTCAGTCGCGACTGGACGTAGCCCTGGAACAGCCGCAGCGCGATCACGGCCGCGATGAGACCGCTGACGACGACGCCGACGAGAAACAGCGCCGGCACTCGAAAGCGCAGCGATCTGAACATCGGCGCCGCGCTAGGCGCTCACCGCGTCGCGCGCCGGTCCGACCTTGTAGCCGACGCCCCACACGGTGACGATCGGCGACGCCTCGCCGAGCTTGCGACGCAGCTGGCGGACGTGGACGTCGACGGTGCGCGTATCGCCTGCGAAGGTGTAACCCCAGACACGCTCGAGCAGCTGGTCGCGGGTGAGCACGAGGCCGCGGTGGTCGAGCAGCTCCCAGAGGAGGTCGAACTCCTTCGGAGCGAGCTGGACCTCCTGGTCGCCGACCTTCGCCTCGCGCCTGCCGGCGTCGATGGAGAGGTCGCCGTGATGGATCACCTCGCTCTCGCGCTCCCGCCGCGCGGGTGCTGCCCTGCGGAGGATCGACTTCACGCGCGCGACCAGCTCGCGCGGGTTGAACGGCTTCGTCATGTAGTCGTCTGCGCCGACCTCGAGACCGATGATCTTGTCGACGTCCTCGTCCCGCGCCGTCAGCATCAAGATCGGCAGGTCGGACTTCTGACGGATCCGACGGCAGATCTCGATCCCGTCGATGTCCGGCAACATCAGGTCGAGGACGATCAGAGACGGCAGGTCGCGCTCGATCGACGAGAGCGCCTCACCGCCCGTCGCGGCGGTCTTGACCTCGTAGCCCGCGTTCTTCAGGTAGAGGGAGACGAACGAGGCGATCGATGCCTCGTCCTCGACGACCAAGACGGATTGCGCGTTCGTCGACACGACATCCCGAACGTTACGGGGTGGAAGCGTTCAGCGTGAACTCGATGAGGGCCGGGACAGGCAGATCTGGATCACCGTTCACCGAATACATCCCGTCGTTGACGGTTCCTGCACCCTTCAGCGTCACCTGGTCGCGGCCGACGACCGAGAGATTGACCCCGACCGCGATCACGCGGATCCTGAACGTGCCGCCGATATCGCGGAACCGCACCTTGGTTCCGCCGTAGGTCGTGGTGGTGGCGTTCCGAACCTTCGTCCAATCCTCCCCCGAGACGATCGGGCCGGTGCCGTCGTCCGGGATCGGGTCGGTGATGATCACGCGACCGCGCGTGAAGCCTCCGATCACGCCGCCCTTGCCGTTGATCACGAACGTGCCGCGACCTGCGCTGACCGAGAGCGTGCCGTCGTTCGGCGCCGCGCGCAGCGCAAAGGCGCTCACGGGCACCGCGAGCGCAAGGACGGCAAGACCGACGAGGAGGAAGCGCCTCATCACGTTTCCAAGTATCGGTCGTGGCGGTGTGCGGTGCTTGAGCGGAAAGTAAGGAAATCGTAAGCGGCACGGAGGCCGTTCTCCTCTAGGCTGCATCGGTGCTCGGCCTGCTCGCCGCAGCAGCGCTCGCCGTTGCCCATCCTCCGCCGGCGCTCCTCGATCTCCGTGTCTCGGACGGCTCGACGCCGTTCGCCGGCGACCGTCGAATGCTCACGACCGTCAGCCCGAACGGCGACGGCTTCCGCGACTCGGCGATCGTCTCCTTCCGGCTCACGGAGCCGGCAACGGTACAGCTGTCGGCAGTCGCCACCGAGATGATCGAGGCGGGACAGTCCGGCACGGTGACGGTCTGGTCCGAGACGCGCCGGTTGCCCGCCGGCGCCGGGACGCTGCGCTGGCGCCCTGCGAAGTCGACGCCGCCGCGGACCTACATCCTCCGCCTCACGGTCCGCGACGGCGCGGGACGTACGCGCGTGTACGGCGCGTACGGGCCGGCAGGCCGTCAGAACGCACCCGTCGTGCGCGTGCAGGGCATCGACGCAGTGTTCACGCAGCGGAGCTACGCGCCAGGGCAGTCTGCGGAGCTGCAGCTCGCGACGGACGCACGGCATCTCCGACTCCAGGTGTTCGCCTACCAGACGCCCGGCACGCCGGCCGCCCAGGACGTGAAGACGTCCGGCGTTGCGATGACCGGCCCGATCCCCGTGGACTGGTCCGATCATCGCAACGCGCCCGCGCTGCTCCGAGTCGTCCGCACCGGCGCCTGGCCGAGCGGGCTCTACTTCCTGCGCGCGACGTCGAGCGACGGACGCGTCGGCTATGCGCCGTTCATCGTCCGGCCGAAGCAGCTCGGTGAGCACCGCGTCGCCGTCGTGCTCGCGACGAACACGTGGGCGGCATACAACTTCGAGGACGCCGACGGCAACGGCTGGGGCGACTCCTGGTACGTGACTCTGCGCAACCGTGTCGTCGACCTCGACCGGCCCTTCCTCGACTTCGGCGTCCCGTTCCGGTTCCACGATTGGGACCTCGAGTTCATCGCGTGGCTGAACCAGACCGGGAAGCACGTCGACTTCCTCTCGGACGACGACCTCGACGGGGGCGTGACCGGCGACGAGCTCGCAAAGCGCTACGACCTGATCGTCTTCCCCGGCCACGAGGAGTACGTGACAGCGAGCGAGTACGACGTCGTCCGGCGGTATCGGGATCTCGGTGGGAACCTGATGTTCCTCGCGGCGAACAACTTCTACCGGGAGGTGACGAGACGCGGGCACACGATCGTGCGCGGCAAGCTCTGGCGCGACCTTGGCGAGCCCGAGTCGGCACTCGTCGGCGTGCAGTACACGGCCTCGAACCACGGCGAGCACCAGGAGCCGTTCACCGTGACCGGGGCGCAGACGGCGTCGTGGGCGTTCGCCGGCACGGGGCTCGTGAACGGTTCGACCATCGGTGGGCAGTACGGCATCGAGATCGACGCCCGCACGCCCTCCTCTCCACCAAGCACCGAGCTACTCGCGGACATCCCCGGGTTGATGGGACCGACGAAGACCGCCGAGATGACCTACTACGAGACACCGGCGGGCGCGAAGGTATTCGCCGCCGGCGCGATCAACTTCGCGGCGTCGCTGACCGACCCGGTCGTCCAGCGCTTCGTTCAAAACCTCTGGGACAAGCTGACGGCGCCCTGATCGGCGGCGCAGGACCGTCCTGGCCGACCGCGAACATTCCGTCCATGACGGAGGAGGCACGCTCGGAGCGAGTGACCCGACTGCTGATCGGACGGCTGGACGCGCTCGTGCGCGCTGCCGACCAGCTACCTCATGCGGAGACCGAACGGCTCGTCGAGCTCGCGACGGTGGCGACGATGCGTGCGATCGCGCTCGAGCTGATCGGGACCGAGCGCGCCGAGGCGATCTGGCGAGACGCGCAGTCGCGCAACCCGAAGGTCGCACCGCTTGAGCTCGAGCGCTCGACGCGGATCGCCGCTTAGCTCATCCGTCTCTCGTATCGCCCGCCTTGAGCACCCACCACTTCCCCGTCCGGGCGTCTTCCCGCAGCGACGCCTCAGCCGCCGGCAGCGAGCCGAGGAACTCATCGACTGCTTTCTTGGCGCCTGGCCACTTCTCGGTCTCCTCGTACTCATCGAAGGCAACCACTCCGCCCGGTTGGACGTGTGGCCAGAGGTTCGTCAAGACGCAGCGATAGGACTCGTACAGGTCGGCATCAACGTGGAGGAACGCAAGCGGCCGGTCGAACGACGGCAGTGTGTCCTCGAAGTAGCCTGGTACCAACGTGATCGCGTCACCGGCGGCGTCGTCCGTCCACCCGTACGCCGTCAGCTCCTCCCCGACGCGCCGCACACTCGTGTGACCGAACATCCCTGCCGCCGCAATGCTTCGCTCGTGCGACAGGTCGGCCTCGCTCGCCGGAGGGAGGCCTTCCCAGGCGTCGAACCCCCACACCCGTCGACCGTCCAGGTCGTCCGTCGCTCGCAGGATGCTGGCCAGCATCGCGAGACTCGTGCCGTCTGCGACGCCGCACTCCGCAACATCGCCGGGCACGCCGCGCACACGTCGGAGTAGGTCCGAGAAGTAGACGAGGCGCACAAACCAGTCCGGAGTCACCCGAACAGATCGGGTCCTCCCCGGCACGATCTGGACGCCGAACGTCCGGCCCAGCACACGATTGACGCGCCTCGTCCAGCCACTCATCGACAGACGCCCTTCACGCTACGAGGCATACCTACGACTCGTAGTCGAAGAAGCCGCGGCCCGTCTTCCGCCCGAGCCGGCCCGCCGCCCGTAGCTCGAGCAGCCGTGCCGGTGGCGACATCCGCTCTTCCCGGAGCTGCGCGTGCAATGACTCGGAGGCGTGCACGTGCACGTCGATGCCGATCAGGTCGATCAGGGCACACGGTCCCATCGGCCAGCCCGCGCCGTTCGTCATCGCGCGGTCGATGTCCTCCGGGCTGACGTCCGCCTCGTCGAGGACGCGAACGCAGTCGTTCAGGAGCGGGATGAGGACTCGGTTGACGATGAAGCCCGGCGTGTCGCTGCACGTCACAGGTTGCTTGCCGACGCGCACCGCCCAGTCGTAGGCGGCGGCGACCGCCTCGGCGGACGAGCGAGGAGCGCGGACGACCTCGACGAGCGGAAGGACCGGTGCGGGATTGAAGAAGTGCATGCCGACGACGCGCGCCGGCCGAGCCGTCGCCTCCGCGATCGCCGCCACCGAGAGCGCGGACGTGTTCGTGGCGAGCACTGCATCGGCACGGCAGAGCCCGTCGAGCTCGCGGAAGAGCGTCCGTTTCAGTTCGAGCTCCTCCGGCGCCGCCTCGATCACGAGGTCGCAATCGGCCAGATCGCCGAGCTCGGTCGTGACCGTCAGCCGCGCGAGCGCCTCGTCGCGGTCGGCGGGCGTGAGACGACCCTTCTCGACGCCGCGGGTCAGGTAGCGGTCGATCGCGGCCCGCCCACGCTCGCCGAGCGCCGCATCGACTTCTCGCCCGATCGTCTCGTATCCGCCCTGGACGCTGACCTGCGCGATCCCCGCGCCCATCGTCCCGAGCCCGACGACGCCCACCTTCGCGATCTCCACGGCGCGCGATCCTACGGGAAGATCAGGCCCCGCCCCGCCGTCGTGTCGGCATGAAGCGCACGATCGTCATCACCGCCCTCCTCGTCCTCGCCGTCTGCGGCGCGCTCGTCGAGGCGATCCGGGGCCATCGGCCCCTGTTGCTGCACCCGGCCGTCTGAGGCGGCCCCGCGGCCACTAGACTCGCGTTCGTGGCCACGACGCTGAACGAGCGCAAGCTGCCGATCGCGGGCGAGTGGGTCGAGACCGGTGAGTGGCTCGAGGTGCGCTCGCCCTACTCCGGAGAGGTCGTCGCTCGCGTCGCCAAGGGAGGCGCCGACGAGACGCGTCGCGCGATCGACGCCGCCGCGGAGGCGATGAAGGACCCGCTGCCGGCACACAAGCGCGCCGAGATCCTCGTCCGAGTCGCAGGTGCGCTCGGCCGCCGTCACGACGAGGTCGCACGCCTCATCTCGGACGAGGCCGGCAAGCCGATGAAGACAGCACGGGTCGAGGCGAAGCGGGCGATGTCGACGTACACGTTCTCCGCCGTCGAGGCGCGCAAGCTCGCGGGCGAGATGGTGCCGATGGACGCCGCGCAGGCGGGCGAGGGGAAGCTTGCGTTCACGCTTCGCCGCCCGATCGGGATCGTCGGCGCGATCAGCCCGTTCAACTTCCCGCTCAACCTCGTCGCGCACAAGCTCGCGCCCGCGCTGGCCGCGGGCTGCGCCGTCGTGCTCAAGCCGGCGAGCCAGACCCCGCTGTCGGCGCTCCTGCTCGCCGAGCTCGAGGAGGAGGCCGGCTTGCCTCCGGGCTGGCTGAACGTCGTCGTCGGCAAGGCCTCCGAGATCGGCGACGTGATCGTCGACGACGAACGAGTGAAGGCGATCACGTTCACGGGCTCGGGGCCGGTCGGCTGGAAGCTGAAGGCACGCGCGCCGAAGAAGCGCGTCAACCTCGAGCTCGGAAACGCGACACCGGTGATCGTCGCCGCTGACGCCGATCTCGAGGCGGCCGCGACCAAGCTCGCGGCGAACGCGTTCTCGTTCGCTGGACAGAGCTGCATCTCCGTCCAGCGCATCTACATCGAGTCGTCCGCGTACCGCGACTTCGTCGACCGGTTCGTCCCGCGCGTCGAGGCGCTCACGGTCGGCGATCCATCAGACGAGGACACGGACGTCGGCCCCGTGATCGACGAGGGCGCGCGCGAGCGCATCCTCGCCTGGATCGGCGAGACGAAGGGCAGGGTGCTCACGGGCGGCACGCTCGACGGCGAGCTGATCCGGCCGACCGTGATCGAGAACCCGCCGCGCGACGACAAGGTCTCGTGCGAGGAGGTCTTCGGACCGGTCTGCACCGTCAACGAGGTCACGTCGCTCGACGAGGCATTCGAGCTCGCGAACGGGACGCGCTTCGGCCTGCAGGCGGGGATCTTCACGACACGCCTCGACACGGCGCTGCGCGCTGCGCAGGAGCTCGACTTCGGCGGAGTGACGGTGAACGAGGCACCGACGTACCGCAGCGACCAGATGCCGTACGGCGGCGTCAAGGACTCCGGGAACACGCGCGAGGGACCGCACTACGCGGTGCGCGAGTTCACCGAGGAGCACCTCGTCGTCGTCGAACTTCCGTAGCGCACGGCCGCAGCCTCGGGCCGGAGCAGGGCCGTTCGGACCCGCTGCTAGATTCCGCGCGTGGCGCGGCTCCTCCCTCGTTTTCGACGCGCCGACGACGCCCCGCCGCCGGAACCGCAGGCTCCGCCGCGGCGGCCGCTGCCGCATCCCGGCGTGCTCCGCCGCGAGCGGCGCGCGCTACTGCGGGCCCGCGAGGAGCGGCTCCGCGACCTCGGCGGGCTGATGCTCGAGATGTACCGGCGCGACCAGTTCCGCCAGGACCTGTTGATCGAGCGCTGCGACGAGCTGGGCGCGCTCGACGAGCGGCTGCAGGAACTCGACACGCTCCTGGCCGTCGCAGCCTCGTCGCGTCGTCCCGCACCCGCGGCGAAGTGCGAGTGCGGCGCGCCGATCGTCGGCGGCTCACACTTCTGCGCCAACTGCGGCCGGCCCGTCGGCGCCGCGCCGCCCGTCGTCACCTGCGCGAGCTGCGACGCACCGCTGGCGGCCGACGCGAAGTTCTGTGCGGTGTGCGGCCGCCCCGTGTCCGGCGACGACGCCGGTCCGGCGAGCCTCGATCCGTGGGAGGCGTGAGTGGGGACGCCGCCGGAGGGCGAGCCAGGGGAGCGTTTCTGCAGACGATGCGGCGCGCCACACGACGCCGGCCAGGAGTACTGCCTCGAGTGCGGACAGCGGCTCGGCCCTGGGACCACGCTGATCGACAGGCTCGGCAACGCGTGGCGCGAGCGCTTCGCCTGGTATCCGGGCGACTGGATCTGGCCCGTCCTGTTCGGGCTGGTGATCGCGGTCGTCGGCGGCGTCGCCGCGATCCTCGTCGCCGGAGCCCACAACGGCAACGCCACGCTCGTCGCAACCCACCAGGGCCGCGTCCAGGAGCCGGTCGCCCCGGCGGTCACCGCCACGGTGGCGCTCCCGACCGTCCCGCGGGGGACGCCGACGGTGAGCGGCCCGCCGCAGACACCGACCACGCCGCCCCCGGCGACGACCACCCCGGCCCCGTCCGGCGGGCTGATCGTCTGGCCCGCGAACCGCGAAGGCTGGACGGTCGTGCTCGAGTCGGTGCCGCTCGGCGCAGGGCGGGCGTTCGCCCTGTCCCGCGCCCGGGCGGCTCTGAGCGCGGGGCTGACCGAGGTCGGCGTCCTCAACTCCGGCCGCTACTCGAGCCTCCACCCCGGCTATTACGTGGTCTTCAGCGGCATCTATCCGTCGCAGTCGGCGGCGAACTCGGCGCAGTCCGCGGCCGCGGCCAAGGGCTTCGCCGCCGCCTACACCCGCCAGATCGTCCACTGAAAGTGACAGTTGTCCGTTTTCGCCCGTGACAACACAGGCCGAACTTTGTAACAGCGGCTCGGACCTTATAGACTCGACTCCCGACGCCGCCCCGGCGCGACCGTTTACCCCGCCTTAACAATGCTTTGCGGGGGATTAATAGGAGAGCGAGATACTTGTGATCGAGGAGCACGCCGCTCAGCTTCAGGCCTGTATGTATCAATACTCGCGCGCCATCTACAGGTCGATTCGGGACCTGATTGATCCGTATGTAGCGCCCCAGATCCAGCTCGAGTACCGTCGCGCGGTGCTCGAATTGTGCGAGCAGACGATGGAGCGGCTCGCGAAAGACCCGCTCTACTTCGCGAAGCCGGACCGGGCGCTCTTCCAGGACATCCGCCGCTACTTCCCGATCACCGCACAGGCCGAGGTCGCCTGGGCGGTCCAGGAGGGCGTCGCCGCCGCGGCGACGTTCATCCAAGAGCAGATCGAGGCCGGAGCCCTCGACGGCGGGGTCGCGCGCTGCCGCGCGACGACGCGCAAGGGCAAGCCGTGCCAGCGCACGCCGCTGCCCGACCGCGACTACTGTCCGTCGCACCAGCACCTCGAGCGCTCGTCCAAGGTCGCTGCCTAGCCCGTCTCGACCGGTCGGCGCCTGGCGGTTCCCCCGGGCTCCCGTCCGTTAGATTCGCGGGGTGTCCCACGACACCGACAAACTGATCCGCCAGCTCTCGCTCGTCGCCTACCTGATGGCCGAGCGTCGACCGCTCACCGCGCGCGACGTGAAGTCGAACGTCGAAGGCTACTCGGAGATGTCGGACGAGGCGTTCGCGCGACGCTTCTACTCCGACCGGGCCGAGCTGCTCGGCCTCGGCGTCCCGCTCCAGTCGCAGCGGGACGAGTTCACGGGCGAGGAGCTCTACATCCTCCGCAGCGAGAACTACTTCCTGCCGCAGCTCGACCTGAAGGACGACGAGCTCGCGGCGCTTCAGACCGCGCTGTACCTGCTCGAGGGCAAGTTCGCGTACGCCGAGCCGCTGCGCCTCGCACTCCAGAACCTCGCGCTCGGCCGCCCCGGGTTCGCCGAGGCGACCACCGACACGGCTGCGCGCGTCGAGGTGCTCGATCCCGACTACTCGCCCGAGATGCCGGGACGGCTCGGCAAGCTCGAAGGCGCGATCTCGAAGCAGCGCACGATCAAGTTCCCGTACTACTCGATCTCGCGGAACCGCGAGAGCGAGCGAACGGTCAACCCGTACGCGCTGCTCACGGACTTCGGCGTCTGGTACGTCGTCGGCGCGGATCTCGACGACCGCGGCGTCGTCAAGAAGTTCCGCGTCTCGCGCGTCCGAGGGGACATTCGCTTCGCAACTCGCCGGGAGCGCGACTTCCGCGTGCCTCCCGAGTTCGACATCGACGACTACGTCGGTCGCCCGCCGTGGCAGATCGGCGACGTCGTCGGCGAGGCGCGGATCGAGGTCGGACACGACACCGCCTGGTGGGTCGAGCGCGCCTACGGTGAGGCGGGCCGGCTGGAGGACGACGTCTTCGTCACGCCCTACTCGAGCCTCGAGCAGCTCGCCTCCTGGATCGTCCGCCAGGACGGTCGGGCGATCCCGCGCGAGCCGAACGAGCTGCGCCGCGTCGTCAAGCAGGGGCTCGTGCTCGTGCGCGAGCGCCACGAAGGCGAGCCGCCGAAGCTCGCACGCGAGGCGGCGGCCGCCCGCGTCGACGGGAGCGCGGAGCGTCCGGCCGGCCCGGTCGAGCCCGAGCGGTTCGCGGTCCTCCAGTCCCTGCTCGCTTACCTCCTAGCCGCATGCGGCGAGGAACGGAACGCCGAGATTCCGGCGCGCGATCTGACCGAGCGGTTCGGGATCCCCCCCGAGGAGCTCGAGGAGCACCTCCAGCTCCTCAACCTCGTCAACTTCGGCGGCGGCTGCTACACGGTCTACGCCGAGCTGGACGGCGATGTCGTCCGCGTCGACAAGGAGCTCTACGGGGACACGTTCAGGATGCCGCCGCGGCTCACGCCGCTCGAGGCGCGCGCGATTCGCCTCGCGCTCGAGTTCGTCGGGCCGATGATCGCAGCGGACGCACACACGCCGCTCGACCGCGTCCGCCGCAAGCTCGAGGAGACGTTCGGCCAGTTCGAGCTCGCCCAGACACGCGAGCCGCACGGCGACGACGAGGAAGAGCGCCTGGTCGCGACCTTCACCGAGGCGGTGCGCGACCGCAGAGTCGTCGAGATCGAGTATCAGAAGGAGGGCGAGCAGACGTGGTCGCAGCGAATCGTCGAGCCCTACTCGCTCGAACGCTCGCTCCCGAACTGGTACGTCCACACCTGGGATCGCACGCGCTCCTCGGAGAAGAGCTTCCGTCTCGACCGGATGCGCTCCGCACGGCTGACGGACGTGACGTTCGACGCGCGTGACGGCTTCCGTCCCACGCGCCTCGGTGACGCGCGCACCGCGAAGGTGCTCTTCACGAAGCCGGTGGCTCGCTGGGCCGTCGAGCGGGGTGCGCGCCAGTTGCGCGACCGCACCGCGCTCGCGGAGATGCCGGTAGGCAGTACCGAGTGGCTGGTGGGCGAGATCCTCTCGTACCGCGGCGAGGCGATCGTCGTCGAGCCCGAGGATCTCAGGGAGCGCATCGCGACACGCGCACGCGAGCTCGCCTCCGAGCTCGGCGTCTCACGCGTACGGATCGCGACCTAGCTCGACGAGCGGCGAGTCGTACGGCAGCGAGAGCGTGAACGTCGAGCCGTGGTCCGGCTCCGACTCGACCTCGAGCGACCCGCCGTGCGCCTCCGCGATCGACCGGGCGATGAACAGCCCGAGGCCCGTGCCCGGCTTTGCGGTCTCGACGGTCGACCGTCCGAACTTCTCGAAGATCAGGCGCTGGTCCTCGGTCGGGATGCCCGGGCCCTCGTCGGTGACGACGACTTGAACGGCCCCGTCTCGCGTCGTCGCCTCGACGTGCACCTCGCCGTTCGCCGGCGAGTACTTGATGGCGTTATCCACGAGGTTCTGCAGCACCTGGCGCAACCGCTCGCCGTCGCCGCGAACGGGCGGGAGGACGGGGCTGACCTCGACCTGGACGCGCACCTCGTCCTGGCCGACCTCGGCAGTCGTGGCGACGTCCTCCACGATCCGCCCGACGCTGACGTCCCTGAAGGTGTAGCTGAACGTCCCGGCCTCGATCCGCGACGTGTCGAGCACGTCCGCGATCAGATCGGCGAGCCGCGCCGTCTCGTCGGCGATCAGCGCGAGGAACGATTGGCGACGCTCGGCCGAGAGCTCACGCCAGCGACCCTGCAGCGTCCGCGCCGCACCGATGACTGCGGCCATCGGGCTGCGCAGCTCGTGCGAGACGAGCGAGACGAAGTCGGCACGCAGCGCGGAGAGCCGCCGCAACTCGTCGACCGTCCCCCGCTCCGCCTCGTAGGCGCGGATGTTCTGGACCGCGGTCGCGACGAGCCCGCCGAGCAGCGTGACGAGCTCGATCTCCTCGGGCCGGAAGGAGCTCGGCTCGGCGCGGACGAGCCCCAACATCCCGATCGTGTTCGGGCCGGCCTGCACCGGCGCGAGCAGCCGCGATTCGAGCCCGAGCGCGAGCAGGAGCCGCTCCTCCGGATAGCGCGGTGGGCGCATCGACTCCCGATGGACGACCTCTCCCTTCAGCACCTGCTCGAGCGCCGTTCCGGCGATCGGCCGGGACGAGCCACGCGGGAAGACGTCGTCGGCGCCGCGACCCGCCGCGGCCATCACCTCCGCGCGGTCGCCGTCGACGAGGACGATCGTCACGCGCTCGAACGAGACGAGCTCGCCGAGCTCGTCGATGAACGCGGCGAACGACTCGTCGAGTTCGAGCGACGACGCCAACGCGCGGGCGCACGTGTTCGCGGCCTCGAGGACGTCGACGCGCTGCCGCAGCTCGTCGCGCAGCGTCTCCGCCTCCGACGCTCTCTCGTCGGCGAGCGTCGCCTCCTCGCGCAGGCGATCGACGAGCCAGCCGACGATCGCGCCGGTGATCAGGAAGATCGCAAAAGGCAGCGCAACACGAGGCCATCCGAACCCCGGCGGACCGAAGTGCTCGGCGCGCCAGTGCTCTAGAAAGACGAGGTACGGGAACAGCAGGACCGACAGAACCGTGCCGCCGATGAAGCCGTAGCGGAGCGCGGCCTCGACGACGACGAGGATCAGCGCCCATCTCGTCGGGTTGCCGTACTGGTTCGAGTAGATGAGCGCGAACGCACCGATCGCACACGTGTCGAAGACGAGTGCGAACGCGGAGAGATACGGTGAGTACGTGTGGCGGCTGAGGATCCAGAGCGCGACAGCCCCGCCAGCGAGGATCGTCGCCGCCGCCCATGCGGCGCGCTCGTAGCCGTCGGGATAGCCGCGCGCGAAGACGCCGACCGCGAGCAGCGCGACCACGGCGGCGGCAAGTCGCATCCGGGCGAGCCAGACCTCGAGCTCGCGTCCGCGCTCGGGCCGCTCGCTCACGCACGCTCCCCGATCCGCGCGTCCGCCCACTCCGCGTGCTCGCGAAGCATCGGATCGTCCGTGGCCAGGTAGGGCTCGAGCAGCGCATGGTCCGACGGCTTGCCGACGTTTCCGAGCGCGACGAGCGCGTTGCGGCGGAGGTATCTCGAGTCGTTCTTCGGCACGAACAGTCGGGCGTATCTTCGACGCAAGTCGTCTGCATCCCGCTCGAGCCAGTCGACGAGCGAGACGTGGGGCTCCGCGTCTCCGGGGGCAATGCGCTCGGCACGCCGCTTCTCGACGCCGCGGTTCCACGGACAGACGTCCTGACAGACGTCGCACCCGTACACCTGCGGGCCGAGCTCCGACCTGTACTGGATTGGAATCGGCGCCGGCGCCTGCGTCCAGTACGAGAGACACCGCGTGGCGTCGAGCGTTCCGGGCTCGTCGAGCGCGCCGGTCGGGCATGCGTCGATGCAGAGCGTGCACGAGCCGCAGTCGAGCTCGAGCGGCGCCGACGGCTCGAGCTCACGGTCGGTGATCAAGGTGCCGAGCACGACCCACGATCCGTGACGCTTCGTGATCAGCATCGTGTTCTTCCCGTAGAAGCCGACACCGGCCCGCGCGGCCGCCTCCCGGTCGACGTGCTGGTTCGCGTCGACGAGCACGCGGTAGTTCCCGCCGAGTCGCCGTCCGAGCTCGTCGAGGCCGCGCCGGAGGAGCGCATAACCGTCGTACCAGGCGTGGCGTGGGAGCCGGCCCTTCCCGTCCTCGATCGACGGCTCCTCGGTCCAGTAGCAGTGCGCCGCCGACAAGACCGTCCGTGCGCCGGGGAGCAACGTCTCGGGGTGGCAGGACGTCTCGGGCTGCGCCATCGTGAAGCGCATGTCGGCGAAGAGGCCTCGGGTGCGGCGCTCGATGATGTGGCGCTCGGTCTCCTCGTAGGCCGACGCGGGGGCGGCGCCGACCACGTCCATCCCGAGGTCGGCGGCCAGCTCCTCCAGTTCGGCCGGGGTCATCGGGCGAGATTCTGCCCGCCCGCCGTGTGTGACACAGGGTCGGGCCCCGTCGTGCCAGGATGGCGCACGTGAAAGCGGTGCGGATCCACGAGGACGGGGGGCCCGAGGTGCTGCGCTACGAAGACGCCCCGGAGCCCACGCCGGGGCCGGACGACGTCCTGATCTCGTTACGCGCGGCATCCCTCAACCACCTCGACGTCTGGGTCCGGAAAGGCCTGCCGTCGGTGCCGAAGCCGCGCATCCTGGGCGCGGATGGCGCGGGCGTCGTCGTCGCCGGTGACGGGTTCGAGCCGGGAGCGCGCGTGGTGATCAACCCCGGGATCGACCACGGCGACGGGAGGATCCTCGTCGTCGGCGAGCACTCGGACGGGACCCACGCGGAGCTGATCGCGGTCCCGCGCTCGCAGGTCTATGCGATCCCCGACGAGCTGTCGTTCGAGGACGCGGCAGCCTTTCCGCTCGTGTTCGAGACCGCGTACCGGATGCTCGTGACGAAGGCCAAGCTCGTGTCCGGCGAGTGGGTGCTGATCTGGGGAATCGGCAGCGGCGTCTCCACCGCGGCTCTCGCGATCGCGAAGGCACTCGGCGCGCATGCGGTCGTCACCTCCTCGAGCGACGACAAGCTCGCGCGCGCACGGGAGCTCGGCGCGGACGGCGCGCTGAACCACGAGACGGACGACGTCGTCGCCGCCACGAAGGAGCTGACGTCGGGTGGAGCGCACGTCGTCGTCGACCACGTCGGCGAGGCGACGTGGTCGAAGTCGCTCAACGCCGCGCGCCCCGCCGGCCGGATCTGCATCTGCGGCGCAACGACGGGACCGAATCCGCCGGCGAACCTCCATCGCATCTGGTGGAAGCAGCTCACGGTGTATGGCTCGACCATGGGCGCACGCGGCGACTTCGAGGCCGTCTACGACCTCGTGGTCTCGGGGAGAGCAAAGCCCGTCGTCGACGAGGTGTTGCCGCTCGCGGAGGCCGCGGCCGCGCACGAGCGGCTCGAGCGCGGCGAGCAGCTCGGCAAGATCGTGCTGCGCATCCCCGGCTGAGCCCGGGCGCGGCCATGTGAGCGTCTCCGCGGCGCTCGTTTCCCCCCAATGCGGCGGAGATACAGTGTCGTCCGGCCCATCCCATCTTTCCGTCCGAGGAGGAGTCACTCGATGAAGACGTTCGGTGTGTTGCTGGCGGCGCTTGCCGTCGCGGCGCTGCTCTACGCGGCCACGGCGATCGGCGGCTCGACGGCGTCGCCTTCGTCCGCCCAGTTCAACGCGCTCAAGAAGACCGTCGCGGCGATGAAGAAGAAGCAGAAGGCCGACGAGAAGAACATCAACGACATCATTGCCGTCATCGGCGTGTGCTTCGCGAACGCCGTGCCGGTGACGAGGATCAGCGGCTACGTGCACGAGAACGCGGACGGCACGACCTCGAACATCACCGCGCTCGACGTCGCAGACAGCATCTCGGGCGGTCAGGCGCAGGCGTACTTCCTCGACGTCGGCGCCACGTGCGCGAACGCGATCAACCAGACGGGCAGCGCGTTCAAGCTCAAGCTCCACACGTTCCGGGCTGCGACGCACTAGCCCGCGCGCAAGTCGGGGGGCGGCGGCGGTCGTCCCCCGCGACCGCGCGGAGCGCTAGCCGATGCCGAGGATGAACTTCGCGTCGTCGGACATTCGGTCCGGCGTCCACGGCGGGTCGAAGGTCAGCTCCGTGTCCACCGCCTCGACGTCGGGAAGCTCGTTGACGACACGCTCGATGTCCTGCTGGATCAGCGGGCCGACCGGGCAGCCCATCGAGGTCAGGCTGTACGTCACCTTCACGCTCGCGCCCGCGACGTCCACCTCGTAGAGCAGCCCGAGATCGACGATGTCCATCCCGAGCTCGGGGTCCTCGACCTGCCGCAGCGCCTCGGTGACCTGTTCCTTCGTCGGCACGTCTCGAGTCTAGCGTCGGCCCGGCGCCTAGCCGAGCAGCCGCACCTCCTCCCGGCGCTCACGTGCGAAGAAGTGGATGCCGTCGACGAACCGCACCCAGTTGCAGCGCGTGCACATCACGAGCGAGTTCGTGCGCGCGCTGTCGGCGAGGAAGCGGACGCCGCGCAGGAGGTCGCCGTTCGAGACGCCCGTGGCGACGACGATCACCTCGCCGGACGCGAGCTCCTCGGTCGTGAACACGCGCGAGGTGTCGTCGATGCCGGCCGCGGCCGCCTCCTCGATCTCGCGCCTGGACGTGGGCCAGAGCTGCGCCTGCACCTCGCCCCCGAGACAGCGGAGCGCCGCGGCGGACATCACCGCCTGGCGCGTGCCGCCGATTCCGACCGCGAGGTGATCGTTCGTCCCACGGATCGAGGCGGAGATCGAGGCCGTCACCGTCCCGTCCTGGATCAGCTTGATCCGCGCACCCGCCGCACGGATGTCCTCGATCAGGTCGTGGTGACGTGGGCGGTCGAGGACGATCGTCGTCACGTCGTTCGGGCGTCGGCCGTACGCGGCCGCGATCGCCGCGATGTTCTCGCCCATCGGCCGGAGCAGGTTGACCTGGCCGCGGGCGAGCGGACCGACCGCGAGCTTGCGCATGTACATGTTGGGGAGGCGCAGCAGGGACTCGGGATCGCCGACCGCGATCATCGACATCGCGCCCTGGCCCCCCCGGGCCACGACGCCTCGGCCCTCGAGCGGGTCGACGGCGAGATCGACGGCCTGGCCGCCCTCGCCCACCCGACCGCCGACGCGCAGCGGCGAGTCCTCGTCGGCCGAGCCGATCACGATCCGTCCGTCGATCGCGAACCCCCCAAGGACGGCACGCATCGCCTCGGCCGCATCGCGCTCGGCGGCCGTGTCGTCCGCACGCCCGAGCCAGCGCGCACCGGCGAGTGCCGCCCGCTCGGTCACGCGCGCGTAGTTCTCGCAAATGCAGCCGCCGGCGCGACTCGGCTCCGCGCCCTCGCCGACCGTCTCTCCGACCACCTGAGCCATCAGACCCGTTGTACCTGTTCGGCGGCGAGCGACAGGACGAGATCGATCACCCGGCGAACCGCCTCGTCGCCGTCGGAGTTCTCGATCACGGGAACGCCGTGGCGTTCCGCGCGGGCGACGATGTGATCCTGGACCCTGCGGATCTCGTCGAGCCTGTCGAGGTACTTCGCGTGCGGACGGAGGCCGTCCGAGCCGGCCTCGCGCACCATGAAGTGCTCGCCGTGCACCTCGGGGTCGTCGATCCTGAGGACGCATTGCGCGACGAGCGCGCCGTCGATCGGCGGCAGCATCCCCGGAACGAGGTGCACGCCTTCGAGCACCATCGACCAGCCCTCCTGCAGCGCGCGCTCGATCGACGCGCGGACGCCGACCAGGACGTTGCGCGTCTGCTCGAGGAAGCCTGCGATCAGCGGGTCGTCGGCCTGATCCGGCATCAGCGCGAGCGACGCCTCGAAGCTCGAGTAGTGGATCGAGGGCATGAACTCGAGCGAGAAGAACGCACGCATCGTCTGCCGCACGAAGTCCGTCGAGGTGACGCGTGTGATCCCGAGGCGGTAGGCAGCCTCGGTCGCGACCGTGGACTTCCCCGTTCCGGTCGCGCCGCCCACGAGCAGGATCACCGGCAAGTCCAGCTCGCGCAGGTCGGCGTAGCGCCGCAACCGGCGGATCGTGTCCGCCCCCTCGCTCTCGCCGAGGACGTCGATCGCGAGCTCCTCGAGCTGCTCGAGGTCGAGCGAGTGCTCGCCGCGAACGGTAAGGACGTTGTCGATGTGACGCGCGAGCTCGTAGGCGCGCACGGGCCTCACGCCGACGGAAACGAGGACACGCGCCATCAGCCCCTTCGAGTACGGCTGGTCGACGCCGCCGAGCGGGAGCGGATCGGCGTGGCGAGGATGGTTCACGCGTAGGTCTCCTCGGCGACGAGCTCCGCAAGCTCCTCGTCGAGCTCGGGCGAGACGACGTCGTTGGTGGCCAGCACGAGCTCGACGCCGCGCTCCGCCGCAGTCTCGGCGACGACGTCGATCGCAGCAGCCTTCAACTCGACGACGTAGACGTCCGCCTCGACGCGCTCCAGGTCGGCGCGCAGCCGGGCGCGGTCGCCGAGGTTCCGCGAGACGGCGACGACGTCTGCGTCGAGGTGCTCGGTCGGTGCGGCACCGGTGGTGAACACCGCCGCACGACGGCCTTCGAGCGGCGCAAGCGGACGGAGACGCAGCTCGGCCCGCACGATCGGGACGTCCTTCACGTCGCGAATCGCGCCGTGGTCGACCGCGCCGACCGCCACGACGAGATCCGAGACGAGCACGCGGTACGCGTTCAGGCCGACCGTTGCGTCATGGCCGTCGCCGACTACGAGGATCCTCCGGTCGACCGCCACCGGCGGCAGAGCGCCGCCGCTGCCGTCGAAGACGGTCAGGTCCGGTGCTCGCGACGCGGCGAGCGCTGCGCCCTCGAGCACGTTCGACGACGTGACCGCGCCGACGAGCCCGCCGCCCGCCCGGCGGCACCCGATCGTCGGAATGCCGGCGGCGGCGGCGATCTCGAGATGGTCGGAGGCCGCGTGCCTCCCCTCGCGCGAGAGCGCGAGCAGGAAGTCGATCGTGGGCGGCCGCTCCACCAGCTCCGGCTCGGACGGTCCGCCCCTCCCCATCGTCACGACGATGACGTCACGGTCGCGTGCGAACGTGCGCGCCACGTGCGCGGAGACGGCGGTCTTGCCGACGCGCTTGCCGGTCCCGATCACGCCGATCGACGGCGCCGAAAACGGCTCGAGCTGCGGCGGGTCGAAGCGGAAGTCGGAGCCGACGTAGGAGAGGCCGGCCGCGAGCGTGCGCGCGACGAGGCCGAAGCGCGTGCGAGGGTCGAGCACCGGCTCGTCCGAGAGGTCGACGACGAGCTCGACGCGAGCGAATGCGTCCGCGAGCTCGTCGACCGTCGGCACGCCGAAGTCGTCACCCGCCCGCAGCTTCTCCGTCCCCCCCGCCAGCCAGACGGCGACGACGTCGTATGGGAGCGAAGCCAATGCGTGGCGCATCACCGCGACGGTGTGGTCGCCGTCGACGATCGCGACCGCCCGCCTCATCTCCGCGCGGTCACCTCTCCTTCGATGCGAGCGGTGTACTTCTCGAACTCGAGCGTGTCAACCGCGAACTGGATGATCTTCTCCTGACCGTGGAACGGGTACTTCCGCCACACGTCGACGTGGCGGCCGGAGAACTCGATCACGTTGTAACAAGGTCGCGTGTTCCCGCGCAGGCGCAGCGACGAGACGGTCCCCGCGTTGACGATGAACAGGTCCTCGAGCTTCCACGCGTACGGGACGTGCTTGTGCCCCGAGAGCACGAGGTTGACGCCGGCGCGCTGCAGGCACTCGATCGCGTCGCCCGCGTCGTAGATGACGTTGCGCTCGCGTCCCGTGCCGGGCACGGGCAGCAGGTGGTGGTGGCACACGAAAACGCGGAGGTCGGCAGGCTCGGCAAAGCTCTCCTCGATCCAGCCGTAGCGCCCGCGCCCGATCTGGCCGTGATCGAGGTCCGGCTCGGTCGAGTCGACCGCGACCACAGTGACCGAGCCCACCCGCAGCACCGAGTTCCGCGAGCCGAACAGCTCCTCGAAGTGGACGTAGCCGACGTTCCGCGAGTCGTGATTGCCCGGGACGACGACCACCGACGGGCACTCGAGCCGGTCGAAGTAGGACTTCGCCTGCGCGTACTCCTCCTTGAATCCGAAGCTCGTGAGATCGCCCGAGACGACGACGATGTCCGGCTGGAGGTCGTTGACCTCGTTGATCGCGCGCTCGAGCAGGTTGGGCAGGAAGTGCGGGCCGCCGCAATGCGGATCCGAGATCTGTGCGATCACGAACGGCCCCGACCCGTCACGGGCGGCACTCATGCGCAAAGTCTAGGCTGCGCAGAGCCATCCGGACCGACTGCTACCCTGAATCTCGTTGATGCTGGAAACGCCGGATTTCCAGGCATATCGAGGCCAGGAACCTCCAAAGTTCGCCAATCGAGCCGAGCTCGAGTGCGCGAAGGTCCTGGACTACTACGGCGTTCCCTGGGACTACGAGCCGACGACGTTCGTGCTCGAGGAAGACGAGGAAGGGCGCGTGGTCGAGGCCTTCAAGCCCGACTTCTACCTGCCCGAGCAGGATCTCTACGTCGAGGTCACCGTGATGAAGCAGTCGCTCGTCACGCGGAAGAACCGCAAGCTCCGCAAGCTCCGCGAGCGGTACCCCGACGTGCGCGTAAAGCTCTTCTACAAGCGCGACGTCGAGCGCCTGGCCCAGCGATACAGCCTCGAGCTCGCGTCCTAGCCGAGGACCCGAGCCTCGGCGAGATCTACCTCTCGCGGAGGGAGATCGCGAGCCGCGTGCGCGAGCTCGGACGTGAGATCGCTCACGACTACGCGGGGAAGGAGCCACTGCTCGTCGCGGCGCTGAAGGCGAGCCTCGTCTTCCTCACCGACCTCTCCCGCGCGATCACGATCCATCACGCCGTCGACTTCGTCGAGCTCGCGAGCTACGGCACCGACGCGGACACCGGCGGGCACTCGCGGATCCGGTTCCTCAAGGACCTCGACGAGGAGATCGCTGCGCGCGACGTGCTGATCGTGGAGGACGTCATCGACACCGGGCTGACGCTCAACTACCTCTGCAAGACACTGCGGCTGCGCGAGCCGGCCTCGCTGGCGGCCGTGACGCTGCTCGACCGTCCCTATCGACGGCTCGTCGACGATTTGCCGGTCCGGTACGTCGGCTTCACCGTTCCGGACGAGCTGTTCGTCGGCTACGGCTTCGACCTGCGCGAGCGGTACCGGAACCTGCCGGACCTCCACGTCCTGCGCCCGGAAAGTTAGTCTAGGCTAAACTTCGAGGGCATGATGGCGACGCGGGTCGAGGAGGTACGGCGGCGTCCGGGCCCGGGCGAACGTGTCCTGCGCGGCGAGCGACGCAGCATCCTGCCGTTCCTCGGCCCGGCGTTCATCGCGTGTGTCGCGTACATCGACCCCGGCAACTTTGCCACGAACATCGCCGGGGGATCGAAGTTCGGGCTGACGCTCGTCTGGGTGGTCGTCGCGTCGAGCCTGATGGCGATGCTGATCCAAACGCTCTCAGCGAAGCTTGGGATCGCAACCGGGCGGAACCTGCCCGAGCTCTGCCGGGAGCAGTTCTCGCACCGGACGACGGTCGCGCTCTGGGTCCAGGCCGAGATGATCGCGATGGCGACCGACCTCGCAGAGTTCGTCGGCGCCGCGATCGGGCTCAAGCTGCTGCTCGGCATCCCGCTCTTCCCTGCTGCGCTGCTCACCGGCGTGATCACGTTCGCGATCCTCGGCCTCCAACGATTCGGCTTCCGTCCGTTGGAAGCCGTGATCACCGCGTTCGTCTTCGTGATCGGCATCTGCTACCTCGCGGAGCTCTGGCTCTCGCATCCGCCACTCGGCGAGGTCGCCCGCCACGCCGCCGTGCCGCAGTTCAACGGGAACGAGTCGGTCCTCCTCGCGGTCGCGATCATCGGCGCCACGGTGATGCCCCACGTGATCTACCTCCACTCGGCGCTGACGCAGGACCGGATCGTCCCGCGCGACGACGACGAGGCACAGGAGCTCTACCGGTACACGCGCGTCGACGTCCTGCTCGCGATGTCGACCGCCGGCGTGATCAACGTCGCGATGCTTGTCGTCGCCGCCACGGTCTTCTTCGGCTCCGGGCTGACGCACGTCGAGTCGCTCGACACGGCGCACAAGACGCTCGAGCCGATCCTCGGGGGAGCATCGAGCGTGCTCTTCGCGCTCGCGCTCACGGCCTCCGGCGTGTCGAGCTCGACCGTCGGCACGCTTTCCGGGCAGGTGGTGATGCAGGGCTTCCTGCGCCGCCGGATCCCGCTGTTTGTGCGGCGGCTGGTGACGATGATCCCGGCCCTCGTCGTGATCGCGCTGCAGCACTACATCGACCCGACACGCGCGCTCGTGCTCAGCCAGGTCGTGCTCTCGTTCGGGATCCCGTTCGCCTTGATCCCGCTCGTCCTCTTCACGAGCAAGCGGAGCATCATGGGCGCACTCGTCAACCGGCGAGCGACGATCGTCATCGCCGTCGCCGTCGCGGCGCTCATCTGCTCGCTCAACGTCTTCCTGCTCGTGCAGACGTTCGGGCTCGTCGGCTGAGCCGTCGGCCCGCGGTTCAGAGGTAGCCGAGCGGGTCGACCGGCGTCCCGTCGATGCGCACCTCGAAGTGGAGATGCGGGCCGAAGCAATGGCCCGTGCAGTCGCTGTAGCCGATCACCTGCCCCTGGTCCACGTGCTCCCCCACGGAGACTGCGAACGACTCCTGGTGTGCGTAGCACGTCGCGAGACCGCCGCCGTGGTTGATGCACGTGTAGTTGCCGTAGCCCGTGACCCAGCCCGCGATCACGACGATTCCGGCGGCCGCGGCGTGGATCGGAGTTCCGGTCGGCACAGCGATGTCGATGCCCGCATGCAGGCGTCCCCAGCGCATGCCGAACGGGCTCACCACCGGCCCGATCACCGGCCAGATCAGGCCGCTGGCCGACGGCGTGGACGGGCTCTCCCCGCTCGCGAGTTGGGAGCGGATGCCGGAGTCCGCCGCCGCGGTCGCGTTCGCTTCCGCAAGCCAGTTCTGCTCCTCTTTCCGCGTCACTGCTAGCGCATGCCGCTTGCCGGCGCGTGTCGACGCGAGCTCGTCGCGCGAGGCGAGCAGGCTGTCGCGGAGACTCCGCGCCTGCTGCGTCCGGACCGCGACCGCCTGCGTCTCCGCCGCGACGACCACACGAATCCGCCGCGTCTGGCGGCGCTCCACCTTCACGTGGTCGCGGGCCGCGGCGACCGCGGTCGTGATGTGCTGGTCCTGAAGCGCGATCGCCTGCAGGTCGTGAATCTGGTCGATCGCGTCCTCCACGGACTTCGCGTTGAGGACAACGTCGAGCGTCGACGGGTCCGGTGACTCGTAGATCTCGACGAGGCGGCGGTCGAGCAGCGTCAGCACGTGCGCGTACTCGCGCTCGAACAGGTTCAGCCGGTTCGTCTCGAACGCGAACAGGGCGTTGAGCTTGTCCAGCCGCGCCTGGTGCAACTCGAGGTCGCGTTGGAGCACCGACAGCCGCCGCGACACGCCGCCGGCGCGACGCTCGAGCGCCCTGATCTGCGTCGTCACGTGCGCGATCTGCGCGCTCAGCGCGGCTTCGTGCTCACGTGCCGCTGCGATCCGGTCGTTCAGCGACTGACCGGAGTCGCCGCCTGCGGTCGGCGCGGCCACGCACAGGACGAGCAGCGCCAGCAACAGGGCCGCGCGACGGGCCATGCCGACAGGTTCGGCGGGCCGCTAGACCTCCCTGCCGACCCTCCCCGGCCTGCGTGGCCCGTCCGCCCGGACGTCGAGCGCACGGAGCGCGTCGGCCGCACGACGGCGGAGCGGGCCGACCTGGCTCCGGTAGTCGTCGTCGGAGATCTTCCCGGTGCGGTGATCGAACTCGAGCTCTTTGAGCGCGGCGAGTGCGCGGTCACGCTCCTCTGCGACCGCGAGCCGGCGCTGCTCGAGCGCGCCGGGTTCGGTCAGCCGGTCGTCCCGTGCATTCGGCTCCCGCAGGAACGGCCAGGCGACCACGACGACGCACAGGACCGCGATCGCGGCGCCGATGACGAGAGCGCCGGTCATGCCTCCGCGAGCGCGCCGGCGTAGCGTGCCGCGAGCCGCCGCTCCTCGACGGCGTCAGGCCAGAGCGTGATCAGCGAGCCCGCGACGAAGACGAGCCCGGCGAGCCAGATCAGGTTGACGAGCGGCTTCTGCAGGATCTTCAGGTCGATGCTGCCGTTAGCGTTCACCTGGTCGGCGATCAGGAACGAGTCGGCGCCGGTGAGCAGGTCGTGGCGGATCGCGACCTCGTTCGACACCTGCTGCTCGGCGAAGTAGCTGTTCTTCCCCGGATGGAGAGTCGCGATGTGACTCGAGCCGTGGTACTCGTCGACGATCGCCCGGATCGCAAGGTGATTGGCAGCGCGGTGCGACTCGTAGCCGCGAAACACGTACGTGTTCCCGGCCACCGTCATCGACTGGCCCGGGAACAGGCGCTGTTCCTTCACCGTCTGGTACGCGCTCGAGCCGGCGACGCCGATCGCGAGCAGGACGACGGCTGCGTGCACGACGTAGCCGCCGTAGCGCCTGCGGTTGCGGGCGATCAGCGACACGAAGGCGCCGGGCCAGCTTTCCGTGCCGAGCGCCTTCCGTGCGCGCGTTCCCCGTGCGAACTCGAGGACGATCGACGCGAGCACGAACACGCAGAACGTGTACGCGATCACGCCGACCCTCGACGATCCGGCGCCGAGCGCGAGCAGGACGACCCCTGCGACCAGCGCGACGATCAGCGGCCAGAAGAACGTCCGGCCGAGCGCCCGCACGGACGCGCGCCGCCACGCAACGAGCGGCCCGATCCCCATGAGGAGCAGCAGCGGCAGGCCGAACGTATGCAGGAAGAAGTCGTAGTAGGGCTTGCTGACCGTCGACGGCTCGCCGCGGACGAGCTGGGACACGAGCGGGTAGATGACGCCCCAGAGGATCGTCAGGCTGAGTGCGACGAGCAGGAGGTTGTTGTAGAGGAACGTCGCCTCCCGCGAGACGAGTGACTCGAGCTTCGTCTTCGAGCGAAGCAGTGGCAGACGCAGGAGGATCAGCGCAGTCGATCCCACGGCGATCACGCAGATGAATCCGAGGAACCAGCTGCCAAGCGTGCTCTGCGAGAACGAGTGGATCGACTGGATCACGCCCGACCGCGTGAGGAACGTCCCGAAAATCGAGAGCCCGAACGCCAGTGCGACGAGCACCATGTTCCAGACGCGGAGCATCCCGCGCTTCTCCTGGATCATCACCGAGTGCAGGTACGCGGTCGCGACGAGCCACGGCATCAGCGCAGCGTTCTCCACCGGGTCCCAGGCGTAGTACCCGCCCCAGCCGATCTCGACGTACGCCCAGTGGGCGCCGAGGAGCTGGCCGACGCCGAGGAACGCCCACGCGGCGAGCGTCCAACGGCGCGTCGCAACGATCCAGCGCTCGTCCGTGCGCCGCGAGAGCAGCGCTCCCATCGCGAACGCGAACGGCACGGTCAGTCCCACGTAGCCGAGGTAGAGCATCGGCGGGTGGATCGCCATGTACGGGTTCTGCAGGGACGGGTTGAGCCCCGCCCCGTCCGCAGGCGCATGCTGCGTCGCGAACGGGCTCGAGACGAACACGAGCATGAACGCGAAGAACGAGGCGATCCCGGCGAGCACCGGCACCGTCCACGCGAGCAGGTCGCGCGCGACGCGCCGTGTCGTCAGCACCGCAGCGGCCGCGTAGCCGCAAAGAACGAGCAGCCACAGCAGGAGCGATCCCTCTTGGCCGCCCCAGAAGGCCGTCAGCGTGTAGCCGAGCGGCAGGTCCTTGCTCGTGTGCTCGGCGACGTACTGGAACGAGAAGTCGTGGCGGGCGAGCGCGACGAGCAGGACGGCGGAGGCGACCGCGGTGGCGCCGAACGCCGCCGTCAGCGCGTTCTGCGCGGACGCGGCGAGTCGTCGGCGACGCGTCAAGGCGGCGAACGCTCCACCGACCGCCGCGTAGACGAGCAGCAGGAACGCAATGACGAGCGCCGCGCGACCGAGATCAGGCATGCCGGACTACGACGTCGACGAGGACTTTGCGGGAGCGTACTTCGACGGACACTTCGTCAGCAACGAGTTTCGCTGCGCGACGAAGACACCGTTGCGCAGACGTCCCTGGACGACGACGTCGCGTCCCTTCGCGAACAGGTCGGGGACGGTTCCGTGGTAGAGCACCGGCACCGTCGTCGCCCCGCCCTTCACGTCGCGGAGCCCGAACCGCAGCCCGGCTCCGTGCGCGTCGCCGGTCGGCGTGCCGACGACCTTGCCGACGAGCGACACGGTCCCGGAATGACCGGCGAGCGTGCTCGGACGAAGCGACGGCGTCCCGCCTGCGAGCGACGTGTAGACGAGGAAGATCGCGAGCACCGCCGCAACCGACAGAGCAATCACGAGACGTGCCGAACTGCCTTTCCGAGGCACGGCGCGATTCTACCGGCGTGCAGGCGGAGACTAGGCTTCAGCCGCAGGCAGCGCCCGCCGAGCGGGGATGCGATAGCCGTGATCGTGACAAAGCGATCCAGGCGCATCCTCGGTCAGCGCGTCGCAGTAGCCCTTCCCGTAGGCGGCGCGCATGAACGCGGCGATCACCTCGAGGTTCCACTCGCCGATCTCTCCGACCTCGCGCCACAGATCCGCGAGGCGTAGGTCGATGTCGAGCTCGAGCAGGTCGATACGGGACGGAACTGCAGGCATGTTTCGAGGGTAGGTAGCCCGTCGGACAGCAATCGGGACGAGGTTGCGGCAGTTCGCACATGCGGGCCGCGACCGGCCCGGCGCTGCTCGCGCCTGCCCTAGTAGGCTCGAGCCGATGGGTGAGCTCCGGTTCGGGCCGGCGCGGGTGCCCTCCCAGGAGAGCCCCGAGGCGGCGGTCTCGCTGCTCGTCGAGGGCGGCTTCACAGCCTGCGAGATCGACTTCGAGACGAAGTTCTGGATGGGCTACGAGTGGGCCGAGCGGCTCGGCGAGCTCGCGCGCGAGGCGGACGTCGCGCTGTCGGTGCACGCGCCGATCGCCGGGTTCATGGGCCATGCCGAGCGCGGCAAGAAGCTCAACATGGCCTTCGGCATGCTCGACCACTCCGCCGGCGTCGCCAAGGCGTGTGGCGCCGTGGTCGTGGTCTTCCATCCGGGCTTCCTGCTCGGGCGCACGCGCGAAGACGCAATCGACGCCGTGTGCGAACAGCTCGGTGAGCTCAGAGCACGCTTGGAGAAGAAGGACCGCGCCGTGCCGTTCGGGATCGAGGTGATGGGACGGGTACGCGATCTCGGCACCATCGACGACGTGCTCGAGATCTCGTCGCGCGTCACGTGGGTGCGACCGGTGCTCGACTTCGCGCACATGCACGCGACGAGCGACGGCGCGTTCACGAGCACGAGCATGTTCGCCGACGCCCTCGAGCGCGCGGACGCGATCATCGAGCCGGGTGCGCCGTTCCACATCCACTTCTCCGACATCGCCTACGCCAACCGCAACGAGACGAAGCATCTGCCCTACGGAGAGGGCACGTTGCGCGCGGACCCGCTCGGCGAGGCGCTCGCCGGATTCGACCGTCCTGCGACGGTGATCAGCGAGGCGCCGGACCTCGCCTCGACCGAGGCGATCTACGCGGCGCTCGGCGCCAGCTCGGCGAGCCGCGCCTCGAACGACTCTGCCTCGTCATCGCGGCCGCGCTCGCGCAGGAACTGAACATAGGGCGGCAGCAGCTCGAGGTCGACGCGGCAATGCTCGGTGGGGCCGACGATCTCGATCGCCTCGCGGAACAGCGACTCCGCCTCGTCGTCTCGCCCCTGTGCAGCACGGACCTGTGCGAGCGCGAGGCGCGTGGTCGCGCGTGAGCTCACGTCCTCGGCGCTGACCGTCTCGCGCGAGACCAGCGCGTACTTCTCCGCCTCGTCCACACGGCCCTCGGCGAGCAGGAGCTGTGCGAGCAGACGCTGCGCCTCGGAGAGCGAGCCTCGCTCCTGCATCGGCGCGAGCAGCCTGATCGACTCGCGCAGCAGCTTCTCCGCCCGCTGAGGCACGCCCATGCTCCACGACAGCCGGCCCAGCCAGCCGGTCGACTGCGCGATCCCCCACTGCGAGCCGCTCTCCGTGAACAGGTCGAGCGCCTTCGTCAGGGACATCTCGGCCTCACCGAGCTCGCCACGGAGGAAGTGGAACTCGCCCTTCTTCAGCGCCGCGTCGGCACGCGCGACGATCGAGCCGCTGGCCTCCGCGAGCTCGAGCGCGCGTCCGATGAGCGGCGCAGCCTTGTCGTCCTCCATCCGGACGAGGTGAATGCTCGCGAGCTCGAGCACCGCCTTGCTCTCGAGGTCCTTTCGAGCCGTGCTGCGCGCAGCGTCGAGTGCCTGCTCCTCGAACTCCTGGGCGCAGGTGAGCTTGCCCTCGTACCAGGCGACGAGCGACCGGACGCGCAGCGCGCCGAACCTTCCCTCGAGGTCGTCCTCGTCGAGCACGGACAGCGCGCGGTCGGCGAGCGCCTCGGCTCCCGTCGCGTCGCCTTCGCGGGCAAGCGTCGCCTCGGAGAGCGCCGTCAGCGCGCGTCCCTCGATCCGCCGGTTCCCGTCGACCTCGGCGTCGTCGACGAGCGAGGACATCTCGATCTGGAGCGAGCCGAAGTCGCCGAGCTTCCAGGCCGCGCGAGCGGCGTTGTAGCGGCGCTCGAGCGTCGGCTCGAGTTCGACCGACCGCAGCAGCAGCTTCCGCGCCGACTGGTATGCCTCGCGTCCGAGCGCACGACGTCCCGCCGCCTCGAGTGCTCGCGCCGCGGTGCGCGACAGCTCGAGCGGCGGCCTGCCGTCGAGATCGGCGAGCAGCTGCGACGCGTGGTCGAGGTGATAGGCCCGGATCTCGAGCAGCTCCTTGTCCGCACGCAGGCGCAGCCACTCGGCGAACTTCGTGTGGAGATCCGCGCGCGCGGATTTGGACAACGCGGCATACGCGACCTCCCGGATCAACACGTGCTTGAACCGATACGCGTTCTCGCCGGTGATCGTCGACCTCGACTCGCTCGTCAGCAGGTCGCGGATGATCAGGTTGTCGAGCGCGTCCTCGAGCTCCTCGCCGAAGTCTGGCGCGAGGTGCGCCAGCGCGCCCGTCCAGAAGATCCGGCCGATCACGGACGCGTGCTGCAGCAGCAGTTTCTCGTTCTGTGGGAGGCGGTCGATGCGGGCGGCGATCAGCGCCTGCAGCGTGTCGGGGATGCGGTCGAAGTCGCGGTCGCCGCTCTCGATCACCATGCGTACTGTCTCCTCGACGAACAGCGGGTTGCCTTCGGTCTTGTCGAGCAGGCGGTGACGCACGTTCGTCGACAGCTCGTGCTCGGACAGCAAAGCATCCGCGAGCTGCTCGCTCTCGGTCCGCGCCAGCGGCTCCAGCTCGATCGCCGTCGAGCGAACGCGGCCGCCTCCCCACCCGGGCCTGATCTCGAGCAGCTCGGGCCGCGCGAGACAGAGCATCAGCAGCTGCCGCTCCCGTACCCACTGGGCGAGATGGTCGATCAGGTCGAGGAGCGGCTCCTCGGCCCAGTGGATGTCCTCGAACACGAGGATCAGCGGCTGGACGTCGGCGAGCTCGTCGACGAACTCGCGCGCGGCCCAGGCGATCTCGGGCTGGCCGCGCTCGCCCTCCACTGCCTCGAGCACGCCGGAGGCGAGGCCGATCAGCTCGGCGACGGCCTCGTCGCCGCAACACTCGAGCAGCTTCTCGCGCGCGGTCTCGATCGGGTCGTCGTCCGTGATCCCGGCCGCCGCCTTCACCATCTCGGCGAGCGGCCAGTAGGTGACGCCTTCGCCGTACGGCAGCGCGCGGCCCGCGAGAATCGTCACGCCTTCGACGCCAGCGAGGAACTCACGGACGAGACGGCTCTTGCCGACGCCCGGCTCCCCGTAGACCGTGAAGACCTGCGGCCGACGATCGCGGATCGTCCGCGTGAGGGTGTTCTCGAGTAGCTCGAGCTCCGACTCGCGACCGACGAACGGCGCATGGAGGTGGTACGGCCCGCGGAGACCGTCGTGCGCGCCGAGCGGGCGATACGCCTTGATCGGCTCCCGGAACCCGCGCAGCGCCATCGGCCCCGCCGACTCCGATTCGACCGTATGGCGTGTCAGCCGGTGCACCGACTCGCCGATCAGGATCTCGCCAGCGCGAGCAGCCTGCTGGAGGCGCGCCGCGACGTTGACTGCCTCGCCGGTTGCGAACGTCGAGTCGGTCTCGTCCACCACGACCTCGCCCGACTCGACACCGATCCGCGCCTCGAGGCCCAGCTCGTGGACGCGGTCCAGGATCCCGAGCGCCGCCCGCACGGCGCGCTCGGCGTCGTCCTCGTGGGCGATCGGGATGCCGAAGGCGGCCATCACGGCGTCGCCGGCGAACTTCTCGACCGTCCCGCCGTGTGTCTCGATGCAGTACGAGACGCCCTCGAAGAACGTCGTCACACGGCGCCGGACGACCTCCGGGTCGGCCCCGGTCAGCAGTTCCGTCGAGGCAACCATGTCGACGAAGATGACGGTCGCGAGTTTCCGCTCCACCCCTGGAAGTCTAAGGAGCCGGGCTGCCCCTACAGCGGACGCCGTTCTCTCTTTTCTGCCATACGATCCTGCTCGTGCTCGACCCCACGGTCTTCAAGGCCTACGACGTGCGCGGGATCTACCCCCACCAGCTCGACGAGGCCGGTGCGGAGGCCATCGGCCGTGCCTACGTGCAGGAGTTCGAGCCCCGCCGGATCGCGGTCGGACGAGACATGCGTGTCTCCTCCGAGTCGATGGCGGCGGCGGTCATGCGCGGTGCGGCAGAGGCGGGGGCACACGTCCTCGACCTGGGGCTGGTCGGGACCGAGATGGTCTACTTCGCGGTCGGGGAGCTCGGGCTCGACGGCGGCATCGCCGTCACCGCGTCGCACAATCCGAAGGAGTACACCGGGCTGAAGATCGTCCGCCGCGGCGCGCTGCCGGTCGGCGCGGACTCCGGCTTGCTCGACGTGCGCGACCGCAGCATACGGGTGGAAGGCGCGTCGTCCGAGACGAGCTCGGGAACGATCGAGCCGCTCGACATCTGGAGCGCTTACGTCGACCGAGTGCTCTCGTTCGTCGACGTCTCCGCGATAGCCCTGCTGCGGGTCGTGATCGACGCAGCCAACGGGATGGCCGGCGTGATGCTGCCACCCGTGCTCGAGCGACTCCCGATCGAAGCAGTGCGCTGCTACTTCGAGCCCGACGGCACCTTCCCGAACCACGAGCCAAATCCGCTGCTCCCCGAGAACCGGGAGTTCATCGTTCGCAGGACGCTCGAGGAAGCCGCTGATCTCGGCGTCGCGTTCGACGGCGACGCGGACCGCTGCTTCTTCGTCGACGACACCGGCGAGTTCGTCCCCGGCGACTTCGTCACGGCGCTGCTCGCCGAATCGGTGCTCGCTCGCGAGCCCGGCGCGCGCATCATCTACGACGTCCGCGCGAGCTGGGCGGTGCCGGACACGATCACCCGGAGGGGCGGCGTGCCTCTCGTGAACCGCGTCGGTCATGCGTTCATCAAGCACCGAATGCGCGAGGAAGGAGCGGCGTTCGGCGGCGAGGTGTCGGGCCACTACTACTTCCGGGAGTTCTCGCAGGCCGACTCCGGCGTCGTGCCGCTCCTGCTCATGCTCGAGCTGGTCTCGGAACGAGGAGAGAAGCTGTCGGAGATCCTGCGCCCCTACCGCGAGCGGTACTTCATCAGCGGCGAGCTGAACACACCGGTCGCGGACGTGGCGCTCACGCTCCAGGAACTGAAGGAGCGCTTCGGACCCGAGGGCGACGTCTCTCATCTCGACGGCCTCTCGGTCGAGACGAAGGACTGGCACATGAACGTCCGGCCGTCCAACACCGAGCCATTGCTGCGGCTGAACCTCGAGGCACGCACGTCCGCGCTCATGGAGCAGAAGCGCGACGAGGTGCTCGACGTGATCCGCAGCTAGCGACGATGCCCCGGACGCCGTTCAGGTTCAGCGCGCAGACACGTGTCGGCTTCTCCGACACCGACGCCCAGGGGATCGTCTACTACGGCCGCTACCTCCCGTACTTCGACCTGGCGCGTGTCGAGTACCACCGCAACCTCGACCTGCTCGGCATGGAGGTCGGGGCAGGCGGACTGGAGTTCGTCATGCGCGCGTGCACGATCGAATACCTTGCGCCGGCGGTGTTCGACGACGTCGTCGACGTCGACATCCGGATCGCGCGCATCGGACGGACGAGCGTCAGCTACGAGCTCGCTGCCTACCGCTCGAAGGACGACGTGTTGATGGTCAAGGCGACACAGACCGTCGTGCTCGTCGACCTCGACGAGCGCAAGGCGTGCGCCATCCCCGACGCATACCGCGAGGCGATCCGCGCGTTCGAAGGCGACGCGCTCGAGGCATGACGTCACCCGAGGACGCGCTCGAGGCTGTCGAAGGCATCCTCGCGCAGGGCGGAGACGCTGACGACGTCCTCCGTGACGTGCTTGCGGCAATTCGAAGGAACGGCTGCGCGTACGCCGCCATCCGGTTCGTCGAGAACGACGCGCTCGTCGAAGGCCCGACGGTCGGGCAGCAGTCGTCCGAGTGCGTCGTCGTCCCCGTCGTCTACGAGGGCGACCGCGTGGGCGAGCTCGAGCTCGCCGGCGGGGACGCCGGCTTGGCCGAGCGAGTGGCCGCGCTGATCGCGCCCTACGTGCTCGTGGGCTGGGACACGTCGGGCGAGCCCTGGTCTCCCTGACCGTCGAACAGCTTCCCCGAACGGATCCGCTTGGCCATCTGCCTCGACTCGTCGCGGTAGACGGAGCCGTCCTCGAAGACGATCACCGGGTACATGCGCTGACCGCTGAGGCGCTCGAGCTCGTCTCGGCTGCGCTTCATGTACGGCCCCTTGACGACTTCGTACTCGACGTTCTGCTCGTTGAGGGCCTTCTGCACCTTCCAGCAGGGGTGCGGCCTGAACCTCGCCCACATGTTCGAGCAGCGGTAGAGCTTCACGGGCATGACAGCCTCCCGGGTTGACCCGGGCACCCTACTCCGCTCGATGTGAGTGCCGCGCGCCCGCCCCGCCTTGTCCCCGAGGACGAGGCGGGCGCCGCAGCTGTGACCCCCTCCCCCTTCGCTCTCGTTGTAGTCCCTTTTTCGGGTTACGCCATCCCTGATTCGAGGTACCGCGCCCGTTCAGGTGACGATCCCTCGTTCGAGGGAGCAGCACCCGATGGTTGAGCGGTTCGAGATCGACCGAGCACCGGCCGTCACCCGGACAGGGGATCAGCTGGGCGTCACGCGATACGCGTCGAAGACCGCGTCGATGTTGCGCAGCGCGCCGAGCAACGTCCGCAGCGCCTTCACGTCGCCGACCTCCGCGACGTACCAGTTCCGCGCCATCTGATCCTCGACCGTGCCGCCGTACGAGACGATGTTCGCGCCGTGCTCAGCGAACGTCCGCGCGACGTCCTCGAGCAGCCTCGGCCGGTCCCAGGAGTCGACCGCGATCTGGACGCGGAAGCTCTGCGAAGCACCGCCGTCCCAGCTGACGGGCGTGAACCGCTCGGGGTTCTTCGCGAGCGCCTTGACGTTCGGGCAGTCCTCGCGGTGGATCGTGATTCCCTTGCCGAGAGAGATGTAGCCGACGATCTCGTCACCCGGGACCGGCGTGCAGCACCTCGCCAGTCGCACGAGCACGTCGTCGACGCCGTGGACGTTGATCCCGTAGTTCTCGCTGCCGACGGCGTGACGTGCACGCGGCGCCTTGAGCGGCACCGCCTCTTCCTGGGCGACTTCCTCGGTCTTCAGACGCTGGAGGACCTTGTCGACGACCTGCTTGGCGGAGATCTTGCCGCCGCCGAGCGCGAGGTAGAAGTCCTCAGCCTTCTTGAAGTTCATCTCGCGGATGACCTGGGCGAGCACGGCCGAGCCCGCGAGCTTGCGGTACGGGAGCTTCGCCGCCTTCAGGCCCTGCTCGAGCGTCTCGCGCCCCTTCCGCTCGGTGTCCTCGCGCGTCTCGCGCGAGAACCACTGTCGGATCTTGTTGCGGGCTCGTGACGAGGCCGCCAGCGAGATCCAGTCGCGCGAGGGGCCGCGGCCGCTCTTCGAGGTGAGGATCTCGACGAAGTCGCCGTTCTTGAGCCGGTAGTGGAGCGGCACGATACGCCCGTTCACCTTCGCCCCGACGGTTCGGTGGCCGACATCGGTGTGGACGGCGTACGCGAAGTCGATCGGCGTCGAGCCGGCGGGCAGCGTCTTCACCTGTCCCTGCGGCGTGAAGACGTAGACGTCCTCGGCGAAGACGTCCATGCGAAAGGTCTTGATGAACTCACGCGGGTCTTCCTCGTCCGCCTGCCAATCCATCAGCTGTCGCATCCATGAGAACCACTCGTCGCCTGCGATCTTCCTTCCGCCCTTGTCGAACCCCGCGTGCGCGGCGACGCCGAAGTCGGCGATCTTGTGCATCTCGCGCGTTCGCACCTGGATCTCGAGCGGACGCCCTTCCGGCCCGATCACGGTCGTGTGCAGCGCGCGATAGCCGTTGAACTTCGGCATCGCGATGTAGTCCTTGAACCTGCCAGGCATCGGCTTCCAGAGCGAGTGGATCAATCCGAGGGCGCCGTAGCAGTCGCGCGTGCCCTCGTTACCGCCGCGCTCGACGATCACGCGCATCGCCGTGAGGTCGTAGATCTCGTTGAACTCGCGACCCTTCTTGGTCATCTTGTCGTAGATCGAGTAGAAGTGCTTCGCGCGTCCCGAGATGTTCGCGGGGATGTCGACCTTGTCGAGCTCGGCCTTGAGCACCATCGATGCCTCGGCGACGTGCTCCTCGCGATCGGCTCGCCGCTCGGCGACCATCGCCTTGATCTCCTCGTACTTGCGCGGATGGAGCGTCTGGAACGCGAGGTCCTCGAGCTCCCACTTGAGCTGATTGATGCCGAGCCGGTGTGCGAGCGGCGCGTAGACCTCGAGCGTCTCCTTCGCCTTCTGCACCTGCTTCTGCTTGCCGAGGTACTCGATCGTGCGCATGTTGTGGAGCCGGTCGGCGAGCTTGATCAGGATCACGCGCACGTCGTCGGCCATCGCCACGATCATCTTCCGGTAGTTCTCGGCCTCGGCCTGCTCGCGACTCTGGAACGTGATCCGGGTCAGCTTCGTGACGCCCTCGACGAGGCGCGCGACCTCCTCGCCGAACTCGGCGCGGACGTCCTCGATCTCCGTCGCCGTGTCCTCGACGACGTCGTGGAGGAGCGCCGCGGCGAGCGTCTGCTCGTCGAGGCGGAGCTGC
>DASPSY010000041.1:0-3426 GCA_035623685.1 Gaiellaceae bacterium | reverse complement strand
GGCCTCGAGCCCAGGCCTGATCGACTTCTCGTCGAGGAACTGGGCAAGGCCCTGTTCGCGGCCGCGCTCCGAGTCCAGGAACTGCGACTGCTCGACCTTCGCGTAGAGGTAGTCCTCCGCCGTGTCCCAGCTCATCGCCTGCGCGTGCTTGAAGCCGAGCTTCGCCGCACGGAGGACGACCGGGTTCTTCGTAAGCAGCTCGCGAGCGAGCTCCTCGACCTCGCCGCGAAGCCGCTCGCGCGGAGTGCTCCAGTTGACGAGCCCGAGCTCCGCCGCCTTGCGCCCGTCGAACGTGCGCCCCGTCATGATGTAGAGCAGCGCTGCGCGGATGCCGACGGTCTCGGCCAAGCCTCGACTGACGAGACTGCCGGGCGGAATGCCCCAGTTGATCTCCGACAGGCCGAACGTCGCCTCCTCGGCAGCAACGGCGAGGTCGCACGCGCACAACGGGGTGAAGGCGCCGCCGAAGCACCAGCCGTTGACCATTGCGATCGTCGGCTTCGGGTACGTCCGCAAGAGGCGCCACTGCCAGTAGTTCGCGTCGCGCCGGACGCGGCGCTGGACGTGATCGGGCTGCTCGTCGACGTCGCGGAAGTACTCCTTCAGGTCCATGCCGGCCGAGAACGCCTCCCCTGCGCCGGTGAGGACGAGCACGCCGCAGCGGTCGTCGGCGTCGAGCTCGAGCAGCACCTCGACCATCTCCGCATTGAGCGTCGGATTCATCGCGTTGCGCTTCTCGGGCCGGTTCAGCGTGACCCACGCGATCCCGTCGTCGAGCTCGACCGACACGGTTTCTCGGCTCATGGCCTCGCTCCCCGGTTGCCGACGTCCATTGGCGGTGTATATCGAACCGCGGAGCGCCATTGGCGGACTGGCCTTCCAATGGCCTCTACAGTCGCGCCGTGCCGCAGAACCTCTCCTCGCTCGCCGTCGTCGCCACCGTCGCGGTGCTCGCGCCGATCCTGGGCGATTACGTCGCCCGTGTTCGCATTCCCATCGTGGTGCTCGAGCTCCTGCTCGGGATCCTCGTAGGCCCGCACGTCCTCAAGCTCGCCACCACCGGCGGTATCGTCGATACGCTCGCGACCTTCGGGCTCGCGTTCCTCTTCTTCCTGTCCGGGCTCGAGATCGACTTCGACCGCGTGCGCGGGCGTCCGATCGAGCTGGCGGGCCTCGGCTGGCTCGTCTCCGTCGCGCTCGGCTTCGGCGTCGCCGCGATCCTCCACGCCGAGGGAAGGATCATCTCGACGCTCGTGATCGGGCTGTGCCTCGTGACGACCTCGCTCGGGACGCTGATCCCGACTCTCAAGGACGACGATTTGCTCGGGACGAGGTTCGGCGTGTTCGTCGTCGGCGCCGGAACGATCGGCGAGTTCGGCCCCATCGTCCTCGTCTCGCTCCTGCTGGGTGTCAACCGCGCAGGGAGGGCGGCGGTCTTCCTCGCAGTCTTCACGGCGATCGCCGTCGCTGCGGCCGTGCTCGCGCTGCGCTGGCGCCCGACGCGGGTCGTTGCTCTGGTGCAAAGGACGATGCGGCGGAGCGAGCAGCTCGCGGTCAGGTTGTCGTGGCTGCTCCTCGTCCTCCTCCTGTACGTCACCTCCCGATTCGGCCTGGATGTCATCCTCGGGGCGTTCGCGGCAGGTCTCGTGGTCGGCCTCGTCGCCCAGGGGCCGGAGTCCGATCCTGTGCGCGCGGGACTGGACGCGATCGGGTACGGAGTCTTCATCCCGGTCTTCTTCGTCGCCAGCGGTATGAACCTGGACGTCGGTGCGCTGTTCTCGAGCTTGGGCACGGCGCTCCGGCTGCCGGCGTTCCTCGTCCTGCTCCTGATCGTCCGCGGCCTTCCGGCCGTGCTGTACCGACGCGAGCTTCCGCGGACCGACCTGATCCCGTTGGCCTTGCTCTCGGCGACGGCGTTCCCGCTGATCGTCGCGATCACGGCGATCGCGGTGGAGACGGGGCAGATCAAGCCCGCGTACTCGGTTGCGCTGATCGGCGCCGGGGTCGTCTCGATCAGCGTCTTTCCGATGGTGGCGTTCGCGCTGCGCCGCGAGGGCGTGTAGGTCGGCTCACGCGCTCGGGAGCCGGCCGTCGTCGAGCGCTGCGACGAGCGCGGCGTGGTCGCGCTCCATCTGGTCGGCGTACAGCGCGGCGAAGTCGGCGATCGCCCGGTCGAACACGTCACTCCTCCCGAGGTAGCCGCTGATGCGACCGGCGGCACCGGCGCGTGCGTGTGCGTAGGCGAGCGACCGCCCGCAGAACGCGACGTAGCTCTGGAGCTCCTGGAAGCTCATCGCGGACGGCTCGAAGCTCCCTTTGTGGTCCCACAGCTGGCGCCAGTAGTAGCTGCGACCCGTGGCGGCGTCGTGGCTCCAGCCGAGCAGGACGTCGCTCGCCGACTGACAGATCCGCTGACCGTACACGACACGCTCGGCATGGTTCTGCGTGCCGCTCGACCCGAAGTACGGCTCGAGGCACGACGCCTTCGCCTCCTTCAGCTGCAGGAGGAGCGGATCACCGCCGCTGCCTCCGCTTCCTTCGAGGAGGACGGCGTAGTCGTGCGTACCGACGCTGCCGACGCCGACGACCTTGAGCGCGAAGTCCGCGTATCGATAACGCTCGAGCAGCTGGCGACGGTCGGACGAAAGCGATCGCCCGTACTCCTGCAACATCGCGACCACGACGTCCTCGTCGAAGTCGGGAAACGGGCCGTGGTCGACGAGCGGCGGCCGATCGACGATGCGCGGCTTCCCGTCCACGATGACCGAGAGCTTCTCGGCAGCCCGCAGATCGCTTCGCTTCTCCGCCTTTCGCAGCGTCTTGCTCGCGGCGGCGCGGTCCGCGGCGGGAAGCGACTTCACGAGCTCCTCGGCGTCGGCATGGCCGTCCCAGACGGCGATCATCGGCTCGCCGGCGAGTCTCGCGGTGTGCAGGCGATACGAACGGACGGACGACAGCGTGACCGCGCGGGCAGTGGACTCGTCGAGGCTGTTCGCCCGAGAGGCGATCGTCGCGCTCGCCGCGAGCCGCTTCACGTCGTACTCCCACGGGCCTGGCAGGGTCTCGTCGAAGTCGTTGACATCGAACAGGAGCCTTCCCGTCGGACTCCCGAGGATGCCGTAGTTGAGAAGGTGCGCATCGCCAGCCAGCTGCACGTACACGCCCGTCGACGGCGCCCCGGCCACGTCGAATGCCATCACCGACGCCGAGCCGCGGAAGTACGCGAACGCCGACTCCGACATCCGCTGGTAACGGATCGGGAGCAGCGAATCCACGCGGCCTTCGTCGTCGCGCCGCATGAACTCGACCACGGACGGTCGATCGGCGGCGGGCTGCCAGGCCGCGTGCGCCTGACGCCGCACCTGCTTGCGCAGCGACTTGCCGAGCGCGAGTCGTTGCTCCGCCGTCAGCTCCGCGTCGACTCCT
>DASPSY010000017.1:0-46281 GCA_035623685.1 Gaiellaceae bacterium | reverse complement strand
CCTTCCTTGATCGACTCGGCGCCGAGCTTCGCGATCGCGTCGCGCGGATCGACTCCCTTCGGACAGCGCTGATTGCAGAAGTAGCAGCGTGTGCAGTCCCAGATCCCGTGCTCGGCGTTCAGCTCGTTCAGGCGCTCGGCGGCGGTCCGGTCGCGCGGGTCGCCGACGAAGCGGAAGCCTTTCGCCAGCGCGGCCGGGCCGAGGAACTCCGGGTCCGACTCCATCGAGTTGCACTCCGAGACGCAGCAGCCGCACATGATGCAGAGCGCCTCCTTGTGGATGACGTTCATCTGCTGCTGGCTGGCGATGCGCTCGCCCTCGGCGACCTCGTCATAGCCGGGATCGAGCCACGGCTTCACCGAGCGGATCTTGCGCCAGAACGGGCTCATGTCGACGACGAGGTCCTTGATCACCGGCAGGTTGCCCATCGGCGAGATCACCGGAACGTGACCCGACTCGGCGATGTCGTACATGCGCGTCTTGCAGGCGAGCACCGCCGCGCCGTCCATCCGCATGCCGCACGAGCCGCAGATCATCATCCGGCAGCTCTTGCGGTACGAGAGCGAGCCATCGACGCGGTCCTTGATCAGGTCGAGCACGTCGAGGAGCGTCGCCCAGTCGGGGGCGTCGACCTCGTACTCGCGCAGCGCCCGTTCGCCGGTGTCGGCGTCGTAGCGCCAGATCTTCAGCGCCATCTGCATCAGTACTTCCGCTCCTGCGGCTCCCACTTCGTCACCGTCACGGGCTTCCAGTCGAGCTGCGGGTGACCGTCGTCGAGCGTGACGATCGTGTGCCGCATGTAGTTCTCGTCGTCGCGGCCAGGGTAGTCCTGAGGACGGGCGTGCGCACCGCGACTCTCCCTGCGCGCCATCCCGGAGACGACCATGCAGTCGGCGAGCTCGAGCAGGAACCCGAGCTCGAGCGCCTGCGTGAGGTCGTTGTTGAAGACGTCGCTCTTGTCCTCGACGACGACTCGCTCGTAGCGCTCGCGCAGGCCGGCGACGATCTTGCCCTGCCGCTGCATCTGGTCCTCGCGACGGAAGACGCCGAAGTTCTCGTGCATCGTCTGTGCGAGCTCGTCGCGGATCGACCACGGACGCTCGCCGTCGCTGCGGTCGAGGAGCGTCTGGATCTCTCGCTCCGCGTCGGCCTCGAGCGAGGGCGGCACGGCCACGGTCGTGTGCAGCTGCGCCCACTCCGCCGCCGCATGCCCTGCTCGTTTCCCGTACGTGATCGTCTCCATCAGCGCGTTGCCGCCGAGCCGGTTGGCGCCGTGCACCGAGACGCACGCGCACTCGCCGGCGGCGTACAGACCCTCCAACGACGTCTGACCCCATACGTCCGTGTCGACGCCGCCCATGTGGTAGTGCGCGCCCGGACGGACGGGGATCGGCTCGTAGATCGGATCGACGCCCGCGAAGACCATCGACAGTTCGCGGGTGCCGTGCAGGCGCTCGAGGATGCGGTCCGCGCCGAGGTGTCGCAGGTCGAGGAGGACGTTCCCGTCGATGCCGCGACCTTCGTCGATCTCCGTCTGCTCGGCGCGCGAGATCACGTCACGCGACGCGAGCTCCATCGCGTTCGGTGCGTACCGCTCGAGGAAGCGCTTGCCCTCGGAGTTGATCAGGTACGCGCCCTCGCCGCGACAACCCTCGGTGATCAGCACGCCGGTCGGGGCGAGCGTGGTCGGGTGGAACTGCATCATCTCCATGTCCTCGAGCGCGACCCCTTCGCGCAGCGCCATCGCCATCCCGTCGCCCGTGCACGCGTAGGCGTTCGTGGTGCCGACGTACAGCCGTCCTGCGCCGCCGGTGGCGAGGATCACCGTCTTCGCGCCGATCGACTTGAGCCCGCCGTCGATCAGGTCCCAGGCGATCACTCCCTGGCAGCGGTCGTCGTCGACGACGAGCTTCCAGGCGAAGAACTCCTCGTAGACGGTCAGCTCCCGCTTCATCACCTGCTCGTACAGCACGTGGACGAGCACGTGACCGGTGATGTCGGCGGCGTACGCAGTCCTCGGCTCGCCGGCAGCACCGAACGGACGCTGCGCGATCCGGCCGTCCTCGGTCCGGGAAAACACGGCGCCCCAGTGCTCGAGCTGGTAGACGTCGTCGGGCGCCTCGTCGCAGAGCACCTGGATCGCGTCCTGGTCGCCGAGGTAGTCGGAGCCCTTGACCGTGTCGAAGGCGTGCTGCTCGGGGCTGTCCTCGGAAGCGTTGCCGAGCGCCGCGTTGATCCCGCCCTCGGCCGCGCCCGAGTGGCTGCGAGTCGGATGGATCTTCGAGATCAGTGCGACGTCGACGCCGGCGTCGTGCGCCTCGATGGCCGCGCGCATGCCTGCGCACCCCGCGCCAACGATGAGGACGTCGTGCTTGGCTTCCAACGCTACGCCGAGCTGCGCCGAGCTGCCGGATGCGTCGGAAGCCTCTTCATTCCCCGCTGAGGACGCTACACAATCTCCCGGCGATTCCGCTCTCCCAGGAGCTCTGCTCGGTCAACGTCCCGAGGCGACGCCGTGCCCCGATAAGATCGACGTCTGCGCCCGATGGAGAGGAGCTGAGTCGATGGCCAAGATGGCATTTCGGCCGCCTCAGGCGGCGCGGCTGATCGAGAACCCCTCCGGCGACGAGGTCAAGGCGATTGCAGCGCGCATGCCGACGGCCCGGTCGACCAAGTACGGGAACCTCAACGTGCAGACGGAAGTACTGGCCCGCTCGACGCGCTCCACCTTCATCGTCACCGACGAGCCCGACGGGCAGAACCAGGCGATCTCGACGGAGGACGCGGCCCGCTGGACGGAGGCGCAGGACGACTACATCGCCGGTCGCGAGATGATCCAGATCGACGGCTACATCGGAACCGATCCCGAGTTCCGCACGCCTGCCCGGCTCTATGTCGAGGCCGCGAACGCGAACATCGCGGGCATGCAGCGGCAGCTCTACTTCGGCCCGCCCGAGGACGACTTCGAGCCGGAGCTCACGGTCGTCTACACGCCGAACCTCGAGGCGAAGGGATTCCCCGCGGACCGGCTGATCATGGTCGACCTCGAGCAGGGTGTGACACGCGTCCTCAACTCCGACTACTTCGGCGAGTCGAAGAAGGGCGGCCTGCGCATGTGGAACAAGCTCGTCTACGAGCGCGGCGGGCTCCCGCTGCACGCGGGCTGCAAGATCATCCCGACCACCGAGGGCGACAGGGTCTGTCTCACCGTCGGGCTCTCGGGCACCGGGAAGACCACGACGACGTTCACGCGGCAGAACGGGTCGCTGCCCGTACAGGACGACTTCGTGGCGTGGATGCCCAACGGGCGCGTCTACGTCACCGAGGACGGCTGCTTCGCGAAGACGTACGGGCTCAATCCCGACGACGAGCCGACGATCTACGGCGCCGTCACGCAGCCGAACTCGTACCTCGAGAACGTCTCGCAGCACGGCGACGAGATCGACTTCTACGACGAGAGCTACACGCAGAACGGGCGCGCGACGTTCCCGTTCGGCGTGATCGAGTCGGCCGCCGAGCGCGAGATCGAGCGCGCCGACTTCCTGCTCGTCCTCAACCGCAACGAGAGCATCATTCCCGCAGTCGCGAGGCTCGACGGCCCGCAGGCTGCTGCGTACTTCATGCTCGGCGAGACGAAGGGAACCGCAGCGGGAGGCGCGGACGAAGCGGGCAAGTCGCTGCGCGTACCGGGGACGAATCCGTTCTTCCCGATGCTGCACGACCTCCAGGGCAACCGCTTCCTCGAGTTGCTCGACGAGCACCCGCTCGAGGTGTACCTGCTCAACACGGGACGCGTCGGCGGCCCGGCGGACGACGACCGCTCGAAGAAGGTGCGCATCAAGCACTCGTCGGCGATCGTCAAGGGCATCGCCGAGGGGACGATCGAGTGGGAGCGAGACCCGGACTTCGGCTACCTCGTCGCCGCCTCCGTGCCGGGGATCGACGACGTCGAGGTGCTCCAGCCACAACGCTTGTACGCGCGGACGGGCCGGGTCGACGACTACCGGGAGCACGTCGAGCGCCTGAAGTCCGACCGCGCCGAGTTCCTGTCGAAGTTCCCGAGCCTCTCGGCCGAGATCGTCGCAGCTGTCGGCTAGCGCGCTGGACGTTCGTCCACCCGACCCGCCGCTGACGGACGGAGTGGTCGCGCTGCGGCTCTGGGAGGAGCGGGACGTCGCATCGCTCGTCGACGCGCTCGACGGGGACTCCGAGATCACGCGCTGGCTCGAGCTGATCCCGCAGCCGTACCGCGAGCTCGAGGCACGTGCATGGATCGCCCAGGCGACGACGCTGTGGCGCGAAGGCTCGGCATCACCGTTCGCGGTCACGGTCGAGCGCCGTGTCGTCGGAGGCGTGGGCGTCAACTGGATCGACCGCGAGCACGGCGTCGGCGACATCGGCTACTGGCTACGCAATGACGTGCGCGGGCTCGGCTACACGACTCGCTCGGTCCGTCTGCTCATCCGCTGGGCGTTTGCGATCGGGTGCCAGCGTCTTCAGGTCCGGGCCGACGTCGAGAACGACGCTTCGCAGGCGGTCGCCCGCCGGGCCGGCTTTTCCCACGAGGGCGTCCAGCGCTCGGCCAGGTACAACCCGCGCCTCGACCGCCGCATGGACTTCGTCGTCTTCTCGATGCTGCCGGACGAGCAGCCCGACTAGACCTGCCAGACGCCCCTGCGGAGGACCGGCACGAGCGTGCCGTCGCCCATGACGCCCGTGACGTCGACCTCGTTCCCGCCGATCATGAAGTCGACGTGGATCTCGCTCCGGTTGAGGCGAGGAAGGTCGTCGCGCTCGACCGAGATCTCGTAGCCGTCACCGAGCGCGACGTGGCTCGCGGCGTTCTCGTCGAGCAGCGTCTCGGCGAAGACCGTGCCGAGTCGGCCGACGCGGCCACTCCCGTCGACCAGCGCGACCTCGCCGAGACGTGAGGCTCCCTCGTCACGGGCGGCGATCGCACGGATCGCCTCCGCTCCCTTGTCGGCCTCGATGCGCACCGCGCGTCCGCGCTCGAACTCGACGCGCAGTCCCGCGACCTGCGCGCCGTACGCGTCGAGTGGTTTCGTCGAGCGTACGACGCCGTCGACACGCTGCGGATCGGGCGCGGTGAACACCTCCTCGCTGGGGAGATTCGAGAGGAAGCGAACGCCGTCGACGGTCTCGTCCGTCGCGCCGGTCCAGCGCGACGTTGGCAGCAGTCCGACCAGGAGATCGGTCCCCTCTCCTTCGAAGTGGAGCGCGTCGAACCGGCGCTCGTTCAACCGCGCGGCCACCTCCTCGAGCAGCTCGCACTGCTCCCGCCACGCGGCTGCCGGGTCGTCCGTGTCGAGCCGGCAGACGTATGCGATCTCGTCCCACAGCCGAGCATAGGCAGCGTCCGGCTCGAGCTCCGGGAAGACGTGCTCGGCCCACGCCCGCGTCGGGGCGGGCGCGACGCACCAGTTGACGGTCCGCTCGTTCATGATGTCCATCCACTCCTTCACATGAGGGAGGACGTCGCGGCCGACGCGCGCCTGGTCGAGGTCGTCGAACAGCCGCGGCGCGACGGGTCCGGTGAGCGTGATCGTCGCCGCATGCGCCTCTCCCAGCGCCCGGACACGGTCGCCGAGCCACGACGGGACGTACTCGAGCGAATCGTCCGCTGCATGCTCGAGTCGCGACCGCTTGACCCACGGGTCGAAGTAGTCGGCCTCCACGAACCTCGCCCCGCGGCGGTACGCGGCCGCGGCGACGGCGCGCGTCAGCTCCTCCTTGCCGATGTCGGTGCCGATGTCGAGGATCTGACCGGGCTGGACGTTGGCGCCCAGTTGGACGATCAGCTCGGCCAGGATGTCGACACGCTCGTCCACGGGCAGGCGATGGTACCCGCGGGGCGAATGACGCCCACGTGGACACCGACGCCGCCGCCGCACGCTTTCTCGCCTCGCCCGGGCTCGCCGAGACGACGCGACGGGCCTACGGCGTGGACGTCCGGGAGTTCTGCGACTGGCTCGCCGACCGCGGCGACGCGCTCGAGGCCGTCGACGTCCGCACCCTCGCGGACTACGCAGCCGAGCTAGGCCGCGCCCGCCCGCGCAAGCTCGCCCCGGCGACGATCGGCCGCAAGCTCGCCGCCGTGAGGAGCTTCCTCCGCTACACGCTCGGCCCCACCCGGGTTCCGGACGCCTCGTTCGCGCCGCGTCGCCCGCGGCGCCTGCCCGAGGTGCCGCGAACGCGCGAGATCGACGCGGCACTCGACGGGCTCGGCGCCGACGGTGCTCTCGCGCTGCGCAACCGCGCGCTGCTCGAGCTCGTCTACTCCGCCGGGCTGCGCAGCCAGGAGGCGGTCGGGCTCGACCTCGCGGACGTCGACTTCGAACAGGAGCAGGTCCGCGTTCGCGGCAAGGGCGACAAGGAACGCGTCGTCCCGCTCGGCGAGGAGGCAGCGCACCAGGTCGCGCTCTATCTCCGCGACGCGCGCCCGACGCTCGCACGCGGCGCGGAGAACGCGTTGTTCCTGTCGGCCCGCGGACGCAGGCTCGACACATCGACGCTGCGACGGCTGTTCGCGCACCCGCACCGGCTGCGCCACGCGTTCGCGACGCACATGCTCGAAGGCGGCGCCGACCTGCGCACGATCCAGGAGCTGCTGGGTCACAGCTCCCTCTCGACCACGCAGGTGTACAGCCACGTCGACGGAAGGAGGCTGCGGCGTGTCTACGACCGCGCCCATCCGCGATCCTGACCTCGACGGATTCCTCGCGCTTCTCGCAACCCGTCGCGCGGCCCGCACCGTCGATGCGTATCGACGCGACCTCACCGCGTTCATCGACTGGCTCGGGGCACCGCTCGCAACGGCGACGACGGCGACGATCGAGTCGTATCTCGCCGAGCTCCGGGCAGCGGGACGCTCGAGCGCGACGATCGCACGACGCGTCGCCGCGCTGCGCGCGTTCTTCCGCCACCAGCTCCTGCTCGGCGCACGTGCCGACAACCCCGCAGCCGAGCTCGACCTCCCGCGCCGGCGGCGGCGGCTCCCGCAGACGCTCTCGCCCGGCGAGGCCGAACGACTGATCGACGCCGCGACAGGGACGACCCCGCGCAGTTTGCGCGACCGCGCGCTCGTCGAGCTCCTGTACGGCGGCGGCCTGCGCGTGAGCGAGGCGGTGGGACTGACGAAGAGCGACGTCGACCTCGACGGCCGCTTCGTCCGCGCACTCGGCAAGGGCGACAAGGAGCGCGTCGTCCCGATCGGGCGGGCAGCCGTCGACGCGCTGCGGCGGTACCTCTCGCGCGGCCGCCCGTTCCTCGACGTGCGACACCGGCCGGAGCTCTTCCTCAACGCACGCGGCGGACCCCTCACTCGCGCCGGCGTGTTCCTCATCCTCAAGCGGCTCGCAGCGAAGGCGGGACTCGAGCCCGAGCGCGTTCACCCGCACCTGCTGCGCCACTCGTTCGCCACGCACCTGCTCGAAGGGGGCGCCGATCTCCGGTCGGTGCAGGAAATGCTCGGCCACGCGGATCTCTCGACAACCGAGCTCTACACGCACGTCTCCGACCGGCGGCGGCGCGAGCTCTACTTCCAGTCGCACCCGCACGCACGGCGGCAGCGCCGCTAGCTACTGCTTCGCGGCGGCGCGCCTGCGCAGCTCGGCGGAGACCGAGCGCGCGGCCTTGCGCAGCTCCGCGTCCTCCTCGTCGTCGTCGGCCAGCCCGTTGAGGATGACGAGCGTCTCCCGCTGCGCCGAGCCGTTGCGCAGGCACAGGACCGCCAGCCGGCGCACGGCGCCGTTCGGATCGGTCGAGAGCATGGTGTGCAGGAGCGGCCGCACTTGGTTGACGACGCCGGGGTGCTCGCGCGACAGCTGCTCCAGCGAGATCAGCGCGGCGCCGCGCACGGCCGGGCTGTCGTCCTCGAGCCCACGTCGCAACAGCTCGAGCTTTTGCCGGAAGCGGAACAGCCCGACCGCGCGATATGCGATCGCGCGCTCGCGGTAGTCCGAGCTGCGCGCCGCCGCCTCGAGCTCGTCGTCCCACTCCTGGCGCAGCGCCGCAAGCTCGCGCTCGGACCCCGCCTGCGCGAGCTCGTCGGCCTTCGTCGCCGCTTCGAGAAGGGTCATGGGCGCGTGAGAATAGCTCGCGCCGCTAGAGTGCGGCGCCGTGCCGCACAAGGTCATCCTCATTCCCGGCGACGGCACGGGTCCGGAGCTCACCGAGGCGACATGCCGCGTGCTCGAGGCCACCGGGGTCGAGTTCGAGTGGGACGTCCGCGAGGCAGGCGCCGACGTGATGGACGAGCACGGCGGAAACCCGCTTCCCGACGACGTGCTCGCGGCGATCAAGGCGACGGGGATCGCGCTAAAAGGGCCGATCACGACTCCGGTCGGCGGCGGCTTCCGGTCGGTCAACGTCGCGCTGCGCAAGAGCCTCGACCTCTACGCCCAGGTCCGGCCGTGCAAGACCTACGCCGGCGTGCGAACCCGCTTCGACGACGTCGACCTCGTGATCGTGCGCGAGAACACGGAGGACCTCTACGCCGGCATCGAGTACGAGGAGGGGAGCGACGATGCGCGCGACCTGATCGACTGGATCCGGGCGCACGGGAACGACCTCGCGAACGACGACGCAGGGATCTCGATCAAGCCGATCTCCGTCACCGGGACGCGACGGATCGTCAGCTTCGCCTTCGACTACGCGCGCCGGAACGGCCGCCGCAAGGTCACGGCGGTCCACAAGGCGAACATCATGAAGTTCAGCGACGGCCTCTTCCTGCGCGTCGCTCGGGAAGTCGCCGCGGAGAATCCCGACATCGAGTTCGACGACCGCATCGTCGACAACATGTGCATGCAGCTCGTGCAGCGGCCGGAGGAGTACGACGTCCTCGTTCTCCCCAATCTGTACGGCGACGTCCTCTCGGATCTCTGTGCGGGGATGATCGGCGGGCTCGGCCTCGCGCCCGGCGGCAACTTCGGCGAAGGAATCGCGATCTTCGAGCCAACGCACGGCAGCGCTCCGAAGTACGCCGGTCAGAACAAGGTGAACCCGATGGCGCAGCTGCTCTCCGGCATGATGATGCTCCGCCATCTCGACGAGCGCAAGGCAGCCGATGCGCTGGAGCGCGCGATCGCCGACGTGATCCGGGAGGGGAACAGCGTGACGTACGACATGAAGCCGACGCGAGACGATCCGACGGCGGTCGGGACGAGCGAGGTCGCGGACGCGATCATCGACAAGCTCGGAGTGCGCGTGTGAGCGCCCGTCGGAAGGTCACCGTCGTCGGCGCCGGCAATGTCGGGGCGACGTGCGCGCAGGTGCTCGCCACGCGCGACTACGCCGACGTCGTGCTGGTCGACATCAAGGAGAACCTCCCTCAGGGGAAGGCGCTCGACGTCAACCAGATGGGCGCCGTCCTCGGCTACGAGCCGAACGTCGTCGGCTCGAACGGGTACGACGAGAGCGCCGGCTCCGACGTCGTCGTCGTCACGGCGGGGCTGCCGAGAGCGCCAGGCATGAGCAGGGACGACCTCGTCACGACGAACGAGAAGATCGTCGGCTCCGTGATCGAGCAGGCGATCGCGCAGTCGCCCGACGCGATCGTGATCGTCGTCTCGAATCCGCTCGACGCGATGTGCCACGTCGCGCGGAACGTCTCCGGCTGGCCGAAGGGGCGCGTGTTCGGGATGGCAGGCATCCTCGACACCGCGCGCTTCTCGACGTTCATCGCCTGGGAGACGGGCTCGTCGGTGAAGGACGTCACAGCCGTGGTGCTCGGCGGCCACGGCGACCAGATGGTGCCGGTCGTGAGCGCGACGACGGTCGGCGGTGTGCCGCTCCGCCAACTCGTCGCGGAGGACCGGATCCAGGCGATGGTCGAGCGCACGGCGAAAGGCGGCGGTGAGATCGTCGAGTTGCTCGGGACGTCGGCCTGGTACGCGCCCGGCGCAGCCGCCGCACAGATGGTCGACGCAATCATGCTCGACGAGAAGCGCGTGCTCCCCTGCACGGCGTACCTCGAAGGCGAGTACGGCATCGACGGTCTGTACATCGGTGTCCCCGTCAAACTCGGCCGCGGCGGCATCGAGGAGATCGTCGAGCTCGACCTCTCCGACGACGAGCGCCGCAGCCTCGAGGCGTCGGCGACGGCGGTGCGCGAGGTCGTCGGCGTGCTCACGAGTTGAGCCGAGAGGGAGTGTCGTGGAGCTCGGCCTGAAGGGGACGACCGCGATCGTGTGCGGCGCGTCGGCGGGAATGGGACTTGCGATCGCCGAGGTGCTCTCCGACGAAGGCGCGAACGTGACGATGTTCGCGCGTCGACGCGATGCGCTCGAGCGCGAGGCCGACCGGCTCGGCGCGCTGGCGGTTCGTGGAGACGTCCGCCACGAGCGCGACCTCGAGCAGCTCGTGGAGCGCACGCTCGAGGCGTTCGGTGGGATCGACATCGTCGTCAACAACAGCGGCGGACCGCCGCGCGGCTCGGCACTCGACACCGACGTGCACGCGATGGAGGCCGCGGTCGAGCTGCTCCTCCTCTCGGTCGTACGGCTGACGTCCCTCTGCCTCCCCTACCTCGAGCGCAGCGGCCGCGGACGCGTGATCAACATCGCCTCGAGCACGGTCCGCGAGCCGGTGGAGAACCTCGCGCTCTCGAACACGATCCGGCCAGGCGTGATCGGCTGGGCCAAGACGATGGCGCACGAGCTCGCGCCGAAGGGGATCACGGTCAACTCGATCGCGCCCGGGCGCATCGACACCGAGCGGCTCCGGGAGGTCTATCCGGACGGCCCGACCGCGGAGGATCTCGCCACGATCCCGATCGGCCGACTCGGCCGTCCGAGCGAAGTCGCGTCCGTCGTCTGCTTCCTCGCCTCCACGCAGGCGTCGTACGTCACGGGGACGGTGATCCCCGTCGACGGCGGTCTCACACGCGGACTACTCTAGGAACATGCGCGCTCGGCGAGCCTTCTCGCCCCTTCGTCTCGCCCTCCTCGGCCTGATCCTCGTCTTCGTTGCAGCGGTCGTACTGCTCAGGACGAGCTCGAGCGACTTCCTGCTCGTCCCCGACCGGGCCCATCCGCTCGCGAATCTCGTCACGGTCCCCGGCTCGAAGGCGAAGCAGAATGGCGGCGGGATCTACTACGTCGACGTCCTCGAGCGCAGGGCATCGCTGCTCGAGCGGCTCTTCCCGGGGATCCGCAGCGGCTCGACGCTCGTGCAGCAGAACCAGCTCGCCCCGCCTGGCGTCAGCAACAGCCAGCGCATCCAGGCCGACCAGCTCGACATGCAGCTGTCGCAGCAGATCGCGTCCGCGGTCGCGCTGCGGGCGCTCGGCTACAAGGCGGGGATCACCGAGCACGGCGTTCGGGTCGCCGTGGTGTACTCGGGAACGCACGCGGTCGGCGTGCTCCGCTCGGGCGACGTCATCGTCTCCGCCGACGGTAAGCCGACGCAGACGATCGAGCAGCTGCACGACGTCATCTCGTCGAAGAAGGTCGGAGCCGTCGTTCCGATCGAGTTCATCCGCAGCGGCGTCAAGCACCGGGTCGACATCACGACGTCGCGCGATCCGCTCGGCGGGAACCGCGCGATCATCGGCATCGAGCCCGAGCCGGCGATCCGCGTCAATGCCCCGTTCAAGATCAAGTTCGACCTCGGCGACGTCGGCGGGCCTTCTGCTGGGCTCGCCTTCGCGCTGCAGATCCTCGAGGAAGAGGGACGCGACGTCGACCACGGGTACAAGGTCGCCGCGACGGGCGTGATCAACCCGGACGGCACCGTCGGCGAGATCGGGGGCATCAAGCAGAAGACGATCGGTGCGCGTGAAGCGCATGTGGACGTGTTCCTCGTGCCCGCTGGGGACAACTACAACGACGCGAAGAAGTATGCGCACGGGCTCAGGATCATCCCTGTGAAGAGTTTTCAACAGGCGTTGCGCGCACTGGCAACGCTGCCGCCGAAGACCTAGCTCTACCCGTGTTCCACCCTGTGGAAACTGCCGGAAATTCGTCAGTTTTCAGTTGCGGCAACCCTTGAACGACGCCTGCAGCTTCGTAGGATCCCGCCTTGTCATGCGCGTTGGCTGAGCGCGCGGATGAGACCGGAGGGGAGTTGAGATGGCCGCCAAGAACACGGCGACGTGCAACGACTGCTATTTCCGTCGTGCCGGGTTGTGCGCCATCCCCGGCGACACGCCGTGCCCGACCTTCAGACTCCACAGCCGCGGCAATCTCGTCCCGCCGCGACAGCCGCGCCTCGTCCCGCGCGCGCTCGGCCAGCCCGTCTAGCGGCCGGTCGAACCTCTAGCCGCGAGGCGCATTCCTCCGGCTACGCGGCGACCGGCTCAGCAACGAGCGGCGCGAGGAGGCGCACGCCTTCGGCGATCTCCTCCGGCGAGACGAAGCTGTACGCGAGCCGGGCCGTGCTCGCGCCGCCGCCGAAGTCAGTGCCGGGCACGAACGTCACACCCGCCTGCTCCGCACGCGCGAGCAGCGCGCCCGCGTCGGCGTGGTCCGGCAGCTCCAGCCAGAGGAAGTAGCCGCCCTCGGGGTGGCTCCACGTCGCATCCGCAGGAAAGTGCTGCCCGAGCGCCTCGAGCATCGCGTCGCGTCGCGCGCGCAGCAGCCCCCGGACCCGCTCGAGGTTGGACTCGAAGCGCCCGCGGCGGAGGAACTCGTACACCGTCGCCTGGCCGAGCAGCACGGGCGTGATGTAGGTCGACACCGCCGTGGCCTCGAGCTCCCGCTCGAGCTCGGGCGCGAGGACGAAGTAGCCGACGCGAAGACCCGGCGCGACCGTCTTCGAGAAGGACGACGAGTAGGCGACGCCTTCGCCGGCCGCGAGCTCGAACAGCGTCGGCGGAGGATCGCCCTCGAACCGCACGAGCCCATACGGATCGTCCTCGAGCACGAGCAGGTCGTGGTCGCGTGCGATCTCGACGACGCGACGACGTCGATCGGTCGAGAGCGTGCGGCCGCTCGGATTCTGGAAGGTCGGGATCGTGTACAGGAACGCGGGCGGCTCGCCGCGCGCGAGCTCGCGTGCGAGCGCGTCCGGATCGAGACCCTCGTCGTCCATCGGCAGCTGCACGACCTCGACGCCGAGGCCGCCGAGGATCTTCAGCGGGCGGTCGTAGGTCGGCAGCTCGACCAGCACGCGCCGCCCGGAGAGCCGCTGCGCGAGGAATGCGAACCCCTGGAGGGATCCGTTCGTCAGCAGCACGCGCCCGGGCTCGACGCCGTGACGCTCCGCGATCCATTCCCGCAGCGGCGCGTAGCCGCCCACCGGCCCGTACGAGAGCACGGTCGTGCCGTCACGCTCGACGACCTCGCGCGCGCAGTCCGCGAGCTCCGCGGTCGGAAGACACTCGGGCGCCGGGACGCCACGGGCGAAAGAGATTGCCGCCATGCTCCGAGTCTAGTTGTGCGAGCCGGTCGCTACCCGAGCCGACGCCAGCTCGTCGGCGGTGAGGGCGGAGACCGCGGCGGCGCGGCGGGCGGCCGAAACGCGTAGACGAGGCCGTCCGTGTCGGCGCCGATCACCGCACCGCCGACGCTGATCATCGCAGCGACGGTCCGGCCCGCCGTCGGCGCCGCCCAGAGATGCGCCCCGTTCGCGGCGCCGAACGCCGCGAAACCGCCCGGCTTGCCGCCGGTCGCGAACACGACGTCGCCGACGACGAGCGGCGTCGCCTGGTTCCCGTCGCCGACTGGCACCGCCCACGTCTTCCTGAACGTGCAACCCGGCTCCACCTTCAGGGCCTGGACGCCGTTCCCGAGACGCTTGCCTCCCCCGAACAGGACGGCCTCGGCGTCGTAGATCGTCTGGTTCGCCTCGGACCAGCTCGGCGAGCCGATGAAGGCCGCGAGGCCGTCGCCGAGCGGGATCGACGCGATCGGGCCGGCGCCGAGGTCGGTGCGGTTCCAGATGTACAGCGAGCCGATCTTGTTGTTCGCCGCCGCGAGCGGCGGGCACCCCTTTGGCTGGAAGAGGAGCGGCGCCGCGCCGAAGTCGTAGTCGCCGGTGACCGGGAGCTCGACCGAGTCGGAGCCGAGCACCGAGCTCAGATCGGGGCTGAGCTCGACCATCTGATCGCCGTAGCCGGCGTCGTCGACGTCGCACGAACATGCCGCCGAGAAGGAGTGCGAGTTGCCGATCCCCGTGTACACGTCCCCCGTCGCCGGATCGACCGAGACGCCGCCCCAGCCCCAGATCCCGCCGAGGTTCCCGGGCCCCGGCACCGGCTCCCACGCCGTCGCCGCGCCCGGGTTCGCGAGTGGGATCGCGACAAGTCGCCCATCGGGGAACTGGTCGCCCTCCGGCCCTTCGTCGCAGTACGACGCGACGCCCACGTAGAGACGGTCATGGGCAATTCGGAGCCCGCCCCAAACGTACTCGTAAAGAGTGTTCGTGACGATCGTCAGCGGAAAGCCGGGCGGCTCGAGACCGGACGAGAGCGCAAACGCGTTGAGCTCGCCGTCGGCCGAGATGACGTACAGGAGACCGCGCTTCGTGTCGATCGCACCGGTGGACGTGATCCCGTACGTGCCGCAGCCGGGCGTCACCACCGTTCCGAGCGTCTGATGCCAGAGGACCCGACCGTCGTTCGCCGCGAGCGCGTAGACCGACCCGCGCTCCGTCGCCGCGAACACGACCTCGCGTCCGTCGACCATCGTCGCGAGCGGAGACGCATAGATCGTGCCGTCGAGCCTCGTCACCCACGAGGTGTCGAGTCGGCGAACGCTCGCGGCGGTCAGCGCCTTCGAAGTGATCGCGTTCGTGAGCTGGTTGTCGTGCCCGTAGCTCAGCCACTGCGTGTTCTCGGCGGCCGTCGCTGGCGCCGCGAGCACGAGCGCGAGCAGCAGGGCAACGAGCAGCGATCTCAACTCGGCGGACCTCCGTTCAGGTGCCGACGCGGTCCGCAACGAGCTGCGCGACCTCCGTCGGCGTCGTCCCGACCTGGATGCCGACGGCCTCCAGCGCTTCCTGCTTCGCGGCTGCGGTGCCGACGGAGCCGGAGATGATCGCGCCTGCGTGCCCCATCGTCTTGCCCGGAGGCGCGGAGAAGCCTGCGATGTACGCGAGCACCGGCTTCGTCACGTGGTCGGCGACGAAGCGTGCGGCCTTCTCCTCCTCGTCGCCGCCGATCTCCCCGACGAGGACGATCAGCTCCGTCTCGTCGTCGGCCTCGAAGCGCTCCAGGATGTCGATGAACGACGAGCCGACCACCGGGTCGCCGCCAATGCCGACGATCGTGGAGTTGCCGAGCCCGAGCTGCGTCAGCTCGTGCCCGATCTGGTACGTGAGCGTGCCCGAGCGCGACACGAGCCCGATCGATCCGTCGGAGAAGATCTCCGCTGGGATGATCCCGACGTTGGCCTTGCCCGGCGAGAGCACGCCCGGGCAATTGGGACCGATCATCGTCACGCCGCGCGGACGGATGTACGTGTACACGCGCAGCATGTCGTGCGCGGGGACGTGCTCGGTGATGCAGATGACGGTCCCGATGCCCGCGTCGACCGCCTCGTAGATCGCGTCCGTCGCGAACCGCGCTGGAACGAACACGAGCGTCGTGTTGGCCCGCGCGTCGCGCACCGCCTCGGCGACCGTGTCGAACACGGGGATGCCCTCGACCTCCTGGCCACCCTTGCCGGGCGTCACGCCGGCGACGACGTTCGTGCCGGAGTCGCGATTGCGTAGCCCGTGGAAACGACCCTCGCTCCCGGTCAATCCCTGGACCACGAGCCTCGTGTCGTTGTCGACGACGATCGCCATCAGCCGCACGTCCTTCCTCTGACGATCACGTAGGGGAACATCATCGAGCCGTCCTCCACCCGGTCGCCGAGCAGCTCCTTGACGCGTGCGGAGTCCGCCGGCGGCGTATCGACACGGTCGAGCCAGTCGTCGATGTCGCGCGGACGCTCCATCACCTCGAGCGAGTCGACGTCGAGACCGGCGTCGGCAAGCATCGTCCGCCACTCTTCCTCGGAGTAGCAGCGCACGTGCGTCGGATCGCGCAGACGCTCGGCCTCCTCGACCCGTTCGTCGACGAAGAGGTTGTCCTCGATCACGACGAAGCGCTTGGACACGCGCGCCATCTCTGCGACCGCCGCGCGGATGTCCGCGAAGTGGTGCGGCGCGATGCGGCAGGCGACGACGTCGAAGGAGTCGTCGGCGAACGGCAGGTCCTCGGCGCCCGCGACCACGTCGGCCTGCATACCGGGCGCGGGATCGACCGTGACGACGCGGCACCCTTCTTCGCGCAGACGGCGGGCGACGTGGCCTCCTCCGGTTGCCACGTCGAGCGCGTCGACGCCGGGCCGAGGCTCGCACAGCGAGACGAGCAGCTCGAGATCCGGCCCCTCCCGGTGCGTCGGGCTGTCGCGGAACGCCTGCGCACGACCGGACCAGACGTCGCTCATGCCGCTAGCTCGACGGCTTTCGTCGCGGCGGCGAGCATCGTCGGCTCGACGAAGAGGTTCTGCGACGCGGACTCCGCGAGCAGCGCCCGGCCCTCCTCGGCATTCGTGCCGTCGAGGCGAACGACGATCGGCAGCTCGATGCGCATCTGGTCGAGCGCCGCGAGGATGCCGCGCGCGACTTCGTCACAGCGAGTGATCCCGCCGAAGATGTTGAAGAAGATCGCGCGCACCTGCTCGTCGCGCGTGATCACCTCGAGCGCGTCCACGACGCCCTGTGCGTCGCCGCCGCCGCCGAGGTCGCAGAAGTTCGCGGGACTGCCGCCTGCGACGACGACGACGTCCACGGTCGACATGGAGAGCCCTGCGCCGTTGCCGAGGATCCCGATCGAGCCGTCGAGCTTCACGTACGTGACGCCCTTCTCGCGCGCAAGCGCTTCCAGCGGGTCGGCCGCGGCGACGTCGCGCATCTCGGCGATGTCGGGATGGCGGTAGAGGGCGCTGTCGTCTACCGCGAACTTCGAGTCGAGCGCCTTCACCTCGCCCTCCGGCGTGACGATCAGCGGGTTGATCTCGCAGAGCATCGCGTCCGACTCGACATAGCAGCAGTAGAGCTGCTCGACGATCGCGGCGATTTGCTTCTGCTCGTTCGGAGCCTCGATGCCGGCGCCGTAGATCAGGCGCCGCGCCTGATAGGGCTGGAAGCCCTCGAACGGGTCGACGTGGAGCCGCGCGATCGCGCCGGGGCTCTCGGCCGCGACCTGCTCGATCTCGACCCCTCCCTCGGTCGTCAGCATGAGCAGCGACTGCTTCGCGCCGCGGTCGAAGGTGACCGAGAGGTAGTACTCCTTCGCGATCTCGGACGCGTGCTCGAGCCAGAGCTTGCGCACGAGGTGGCCGTTGATGTCGAGACCGAGGATCTCGTCGGCCTTCTGCTCGGCGTCCGCCGCGTCGTCGGCGAGCTTCACGCCTCCGGCCTTGCCTCTGCCGCCGGTGAGTACCTGCGCCTTCACGACCACGGGTCCGCCGAGCTCCTCGGCCGCAGCGCGCGCCTCCGCGGGGGTGGTTGCGAGGCTCCCGTCGGACACGGGAATGCCGAAGCGGCGGAAGAGCTCCTTCCCCTGGTACTCGTACAGGTCCACGGCCGCGCGCGAGTCTAGTTACTCGCCCGAGGCGACGATGCAGATCACCTGGCCGGTCTGGACCTGCTGGCCCGCCTCGACGGACAGCTCGGCGATCCGCCCGTCGCGATGCGCGTGCACCTCGTTCTCCATCTTCATCGCCTCCACGATGCAGATCACGCGACCCGCCTCCACCTCGTCGCCCTCAGCCACCTCGACCGCGAGCACCGTTCCCTGCATCGGCGAGACGACAGCGTCCCTCCCGCCGGCGCCCGCATGCCTCGTGCGGGACCGCTCCCGCCGTCGGCGAGCGAGCTCTGCGAATGCGGGTTCGGGCCGGAGCACGCGAACGTCGAAGCGCCTGCCGTCGACCTCGACCGTGCGGATGTCTGCCTCGGTTCTCCTGGAGATGCCGACGACGCCGAACGCACCGTCTGTCGACGCGAGCGCAGCGGCACGCTCGGCGAGCGCGGGCGACTCGACGAGGCCGTGGCAGGTCTCGCCCTCGACGAAACAGGGAGACGCGAACAGCGCCTTGTGGAAGCCGATCAGCGTGTCGACGCCCTCGATCACGTACTCGTCCAGCGCGCGCAGCATCCGCAGGCGCGCCTGCTCGCGGTCCGGGCCGTGCACGACGAGCTTGGCGATCATCGGGTCGTACAGAGCCGAGACCTCGCTACCCACGGCGACGCCGGAGTCGACGCGCACGCCGGGTCCGCCGGGCTCGCGGTAGCGCGTGATCGTTCCCGGAGTCGGCAGGAACCCGTTGGCAACGTCCTCCGCGTTGATGCGGCACTCGATCGCATGCCCGCGCAACTCCACCTGCTCCTGTCGGAACGACAACGGCTCGCCGGCCGCGACGAGGAGCTGCTCGCGGACGAGGTCGATCCCCGTGACGAGTTCCGTGACCGTGTGCTCGACCTGGATGCGCGTGTTCATCTCGAGGAAGTACCACTCGCCGTCCGCTGTCAGCAGCCCCTCGAGCGTGCCCGCGCTGCGGTAACCGACGGCTCGCGCGGCCTCGACGGCGATCGCTCCGATCTGCTCGCGCAGTTCCGGACGCACACGCGGCGACGGTGTCTCCTCGACGAGCTTCTGGTGGCGGCGCTGGATCGTGCAGTCGCGCTCGCCGAGATGGACGACGTTGCCGTGTCCGTCTGCGAGGACCTGGATCTCGACGTGTCGAGGATCTTCGAGGTAGCGCTCGACGTACACCGTCGCGTCGGCGAAGTACGCCTGGCCCTCTCTCCGCGCCGACTCCAGCGCGCGTTGCGCCTCCTCCGGCGTCGCAACGACCTTGAGCCCTTTCCCACCGCCGCCGGCGGACGCCTTGATCGCGAGCGGCCACCCGAGGTGCTCGCCGAGGTCGACGAGCTCGTCGGCCGACTCGAGTGGCACAGTCGTTCCGGGGACAACCGGCACCCCCGCCGCGTGCATGCGCGCACGTGCCTCGATCTTCGAGCCCATCGCCTCGATCGCCTCGGGCGGAGGACCGATCCACACGAGCCCGCGCTCGGCGACGGCGCGCGCGAACGACGCGCTCTCGGCGAGGAACCCGTACCCGGGATGGATCGCGTCGGCGCCGGCGCGCTCGGCCGAGTCGAGGATCGCCTGCTGGTTCAGGTAGCTCTCGGCGGCGGGACCTGCGCCGACCAGGAACGCCTCGTCGGCGTAGGCGACGTGTGCCGCCGAGCGATCCGGCTCGGAGTAGACGGCGACGCTCCCGATCCCCTGCTCCCGGAGGGTACGGAAGACCCGGATCGCGATCTCCCCACGGTTGGCGACCAGGACCTTCCCGAACAGGGCCACGCCGTATTCTCCATGCAATGAGCGCAGCCGACGGGCTGACCCTGGCACGCGCCGCCTCGGTGCCGTTCGTCGTCGTCCTCTACGCGTGGAACTTCCCGAACCACGACTACTGGGCGACGGCGCTCTTCTGCGTTGCGATGGCGACCGACTGGTTCGACGGACGCCTCGCCCGCCGGCACGGCCGCACCTCGCCGCTGGGCTCGCTGCTCGACCCCGTCGCCGACAAGCTCCTCGTGCTCGCGGTGCTGGTGATGCTGGTCGGGGAAGGGGTCGCCCCCGCGTGGATGGTGGCCGCCATCGTCGTCCGCGAACTGCTCGTCACGGGCTTGCGACTCGCCGCTCTCGAGCGCGGCGTCGTCCTGCGGGCGCGGGATCTCGGGAAGCTGAAGACCTGGTCGCAGGCGATCGCGGCGGCGCTGGCCGGCTTCGCGGCCGCCGGCGCCTGGCGGGACGACATCGCCTGGTGGGCGCTGCTCGTCGCCGTCGTGCTGACCTGGGTCTCCGGCCTCGACTACGCGCGCGTGGCGCCGCGGATCTGGCAGCGAGACGCCGTCGTCAGCTGATCGGATCGTCAGGCTCTGCCCAGGCCGCCCGGAGACACAGCGGCTCGCACGGTCCGGGGTCGAGCGCCGCCCGCCGCCACGGCGTCGGCGGATCGGCCGGGGGCCCGTCCGGCGCGAGAGCCCTGAGAATCGCCTCGCGCTCGTCCTCGTTCGGCTCGGGCGTGATCCGCGCCTCCACGTGCGAGAGCCTAAAGAGATCCGGGCCAGAGCCGATACGGACCGGGTATGCGCCGCCGCCTGCTCGCCGCCTGCGTGCTCCTGTGCGCGCTCGTCCTCGCGCCGTCCTCGGCCGGGAAGACGCAGCCCTCGTGGGACCTCCCCCAGATCAAGGCAGTCGTCGCCGCCGGGTTGATGGGGCCGAACGTCGCAACGTTCCATCCCAACGATCCGCTCACGGATGCCGCACTCGACCAGCTCGTCGCCGGTCTGACCCAGCAGCCGCTCGCCCCGTCCGTCTCGCCGACGGCGACCGTGACCATGGCCCAGCTCGACGCACGGCTCGTCGACGCGCTCGGGCTCGACGACGCGGCCGCGATGTTCGAGCAGTCGGCGGTGATCGCCGGCCTCGCGCCTCCCGGCCGGTTCGGCACCGAGGCGGTTGCCCGCCTGCTCGGCCTGCGCACCAACCATCCCGCCGCACAGGACTCGCTCGAGCTCCTGCCGGGTGAGACCGCGACGCGCGCGGAGGCGGCGTTCTCCGGCGCGCGGATCCTCGCGTTCAACGGCACCGAGGTCCCCGCCGTCGAGGATGTGTCCCTGAGCTTCACGTTGCCGACGCTCACGACCTGGCAGCAGCGGATCCTCCACACCGCAGTGCGTTTCATCGGCTACCCGTACATCTGGGGCGGCGAGAGCGAGACGACCCAGTCGCCGTTCGGCAAGCAGGTACAGGGCGGATTCGACTGCTCAGGCTTCGTGTGGCGCGTCTACAAGATCCAGAAATACGCGGGCGAGGGAAACCTCGCAAGCGTCCTCGAGGGGCGAACGACGTACGCGATGAGCGGCGAGGTGCCGCGGTCGAAGCGGATCCCGTTCGCGAAGCTCCAGCCAGCGGACGTGATCTTCTTCGGGTCGCAGGGACCGAAGTCGAAGCCGTCGCAGGTCGGCCACATGGGCATCTACCTGGGCAACGGGTGGTTCATCCACTCGTCCGACTACGGGGTCGCGGTCGCGCAGCTCACCGGCTGGTACCGCACCAGTTTCGCGTGGGCGCGCCGCCCGTTGGCGGAAGCAGGGCTCGCTTCATCGTGAGCAGTCCGCACAAATCCCCCGGCCGGGGGATTCGAGCAAGAGCGGCCGCGGGGGACAATCGCGCGGTCTAGGCGTTCTGGTCCTTTCGGAGGTCGGTTGATGTTGCAGTGGAAATCTCGGTTGATCGTGCTTGTCGTGGTGTTGGCGCTCGTCGCCGTCGTGCTCGGGCAGCTCACCTGGGACAGCCTCGACCAATTCACCTGGCTGTAGCCGACTGACGTGAGCAGCTTGGCGGTCACGCCCAAGAGGCTCGCCGCTCTGATCTATCCCGTCTGCTTCGCCGGCCTCGCGGTACTCGTCGCCGCGGCCGTCGACTTCGGGACGTCGGAGCACAGCGGGCGCCAACTCGCGGGTCTCGCGGCGCTCACGGCTGCCGCGACGCTCGCCGAGCGCTTCCCCGTGCCGATCAGCCCGGAAGGCGGCGGCGTGCTCTCGCTCACGTTCGTCTTCGCGGTTGCCACGATCGTGCTCTACGGCTGGGCCGCCGGCGCGCTGCTCCTGCTCGTCGCGACGTCGGTGGTCCAGCTCGCGCAGCACCGTCCGTTCCAGCGCATCGCCTACAACGTCGCCGTGCTGGCCATCGTCGCGCTCGCTGCGGGAGCGCTGATCGCTCCGATCCACGGGGACGGCGTCTCGGCGGTGACCAGCCGCGTCGTCATCGCAGCGACCGCGGACAACGTCGTCAACGTCGTGCTGATCTCGGCGGCGATCGCCCTCAGCACGAACCAGCGGTACCGCGTCCTCGTGGGCGACAACATGCGCGCGACCTTCATGCCGTTCGCCTTCATGGCGTCCGCGGCGCTGATGCTCGTCGTGCTCTGGCAACGCTCGCCCGTCCTCGCAACGGCGCTCATCGGACCGCTGCTCGCGATCTCGCTGTACCAGCGCTCGACCCACCGCGCGCTGCGCGCGATGCGGCTCGCGCTGACGGACCCGCTCACCGGCCTCGGCAACCATCGCCACTTCCACGAATGCCTGCAGCGCGAGCTTCGCTTCGCCGAGGAGCACGGAACCACGCTCGCGCTCTGCTTCATCGACGTCGACGACTTCAAACGCATCAACGACGGCTTCGGCCATCCGTCCGGAGATCGCGTGCTCTCACAGGTTGCCGGCAAGCTGCGCCAGGGCGGCGAGGCGTTCCGACTCGGCGGCGACGAGTTCGCGCTGATCATGCCTGCCCACGACGAGACCATGGCCCTCGCCGCAGCGGAGTCGGTCGTAGCGCGGATCGCGGCGCTCGAGCTCGAGCGCGTCGGACAGGTCACGGTCAGCGCGGGCCTGGCGACGTTCCCCGTCCAAGGACACGGCGGCGACGAGCTGGTCAAGCTCGCCGACTCGGCCCTCTACTGGGCGAAGGAGCACGGCAAGAACCGCGTGCGGCTCTACCGCCCGGACGTCGTCGAGCTGGCGGAGCTGAAACGACTGACCTCCGGTCCCGACCTCGCGGCCCGCTACCGCGCAGCCGCGTCGCTGGCAAAGGCCGTCGACGCGCGGGACACGTACACCGGCTCCCACTCCGCCCGCGTGGCCGACCTCGCGGCACGTATCGCCGTCCGGCTCGAACTCGACGCGGAGCAGGTCGAGCTGACGCGGCTCGCCGGGTCGCTGCACGACCTCGGCAAGCTCGCGATCCCCGAGGAGATCCTCCGCAAGCCAGGAGATCTCACCGACTCCGAGCGGCTCGTACTCGAGCGGCATCCGCAGATCGGCTTCCGCATGCTCGACAGCCTCGGCGTCGACCCGATCGCCGACGTCGTCCTCCACCACCACGAGCGCTGGGACGGAGCCGGCTATCCGGACAGGCTGCGCGGCGACACGATCCCGCTCGGGGCCAGGATCATCTTCGTCGCCGACGCGTACGACGCGATGACGTCGGACCGCGTCTACCGCTCGAAGCGATCCTCGGGCGATGCGCTCGCGGAGCTCACTCGCTGCGCCGGAACGCAATTCGATCCGATCATCGTCGAGGCGTTCAGGGCGGAGTTCGAGGACGAACGTCGCCCGACGCCCTCGCTCGCGGCGATCGCCTCCTAGACGACGCCCGTCGCCGCAGCCTAGAGCGGGATGTTCCCGTGCTTGCGCCGGGGGCGTGGCTCTTGCTTCGTCAGCGCAGTCTCCAACGCCCCGATCAGCACAGGCCGGGTGCGACGCGGCTCGATCACGTCGTCGACGTAGCCGCGCTCGGCGACCGTGTACGGATTCGCGAAGCGCTCGCGGTACTCGTCGATCAGCTCGCTTCGGCGCGCGTCCGCGTCGTCCGCCGCCTCGAGCTCCTTGCGGAAGATGATGTTCACGGCACCGTCAGGGCCCATCACGGCCACCTCGGCCGTGGGCCACGCAAAGTTGAAGTCCGCACGGATGTGCTTCGAGCTCATGACGTCGTACGCGCCGCCGTAGGCCTTGCGAGTGATCACCGTCAGCTTCGGCACGGTGGCCTCCGCATACGCGTAGAGCAGCTTCGCGCCGTGGCGAATGATCCCGCCCCACTCCTGACGCGTCCCGGGCAGAAAGCCGGGGACGTCGACGAAGGTGACAAGCGGGAGGTTGAACGCGTCGCAGAAGCGGACGAAGCGCGCGGCCTTCACCGACGAGTCGATGTCGAGCACGCCGGCCAGCGAACGTGGCTGGTTGCCGATGACGCCGACGGGATGACCGCCGAGACGTGCGAGCCCGCAGACGATGTTCTCCGCCCAGCGCTCGTGCACCTCGAGGAAGTCGCCGTCGTCGACGACGCGCCGGATCACGGCGTGCATGTCGTACGGCTTGTTGGGGTTGTCGGGGACGAGCGTGTCGAGCTCGGGGTCCTCGCGCCCGCGCGGGTCGGACGGCTCTGCGCACGGCGGCGGGTCGAGGTTGTTCTGCGGCAGGAACGAGAGGAGGTAGCGCGCGTCCTCGAGGCATGTCTGCTCGTCGGCTGAGATGAAGTGAGCGACGCCGGACTTCGAGGCGTGCGTGGAGGCGCCGCCGAGCTCGTCGAACGTCACCTCCTCGCCGGTCACGGTCTTCACGACGTCGGGGCCGGTGATGAACATGTACGACGTCCCGTCGACCATGAACACGAAGTCGGTGATCGCCGGCGAGTAGACGGCCCCACCCGCGCACGGCCCCATTACGAGCGAGACCTGCGGGATGACGCCGCTGCACTGCACGTTGCGCCAGAAGATCTCCGCGTAGCCCGCGAGTGAGACGACGCCTTCCTGGATCCGCGCGCCGCCCGAGTCGTTGATCCCGATCACCGGGCAGCCGTACTTGAGCGCGAGGTCCATCACCTTGCAGATCTTCTCGGCGAAGACCTCGCTGAGCGACCCGCCGAAGATCGTGAAGTCCTGCGAGAAGACGAAGACCTTGCGGCCGAGGATCGTCCCGTGCCCCGTGACGACCGCGTCGCCGTAGGGACGGCGCTCGAGCATCCCGAAGTTCGACTCCCGGTGGCGGACGTAGCGGTCGAGCTCGACGAACGATCCCTCGTCGAGGAGCGCGACCAATCGCTCGCGCGCGAGCAGCTTCCCCTGTCCTCGCTGACGCTCGACCGCGTGCTCGGCGGCGGCGTGCTCCGTCTCCTCGCGCAGCCGCTGGAGCCGCTCGAGCTTCGCCTCGGTGGAGTCGCGGTCGCTGATCGCCATCGCTTCGGAGCCTAGTATGGCCACGTGTCGGTCGACCGCTCCACGATCTGGCCGTATCTCGACGGCGAGGCGGGCGAGTTCTACTACCAGCGCTTCGCCCATCCGACGGGCGTCGAGGCGGAACGCGCCCTAGGCGAGCTCGACGGTGGACATGCGCTCCTCTTTCCGTCCGGCGCAGGTGCGACGACGGCGCTCGTGCTCGCGTTCTGCAAGCCGGGCGACACGATCGCGCTCGCGGCCGGTGCGTACTTCGGCACGGCCGCAACGTTCCGCGAGCTCGAGCCCTGGGGCCTGCGTTTCGTCGAGTTCGACCAGACCGGACGGCCACCCGACGGCGTCGACCTCGTCTGGGTGGAGGCCCCGTCGAACCCGTTCCTGACGATGCCCGACCTCTCGGCCGCCGCCGCGCATCCCGCGCGCGTCGTCGTGGACGCTACCGCCGCAACGCCGGTCCACCTCCGGCCGCTCGAGCACGGCGCGGACTTCGTGCTGCACAGCGCGACGAAGTACCTGGCCGGCCACGACGACGCCCTGCTCGGGGTCGTGGTGTCGAGGAGCCCGGACGACGCCGCGCGGCTCCGTGAGCTCCGCGGCCGGACCGGCATCGTCGCCGCTCCGGACGCGTGCTTCTTGCTGCTCCGCGGCCTGAAGACGCTCGAGCTGCGGGTGCGACGCCAGACGGAGTCGGCGGACGAGCTCGCGCGCCGCCTCGGAGCGCATCCGAAGGTGCTCACGGTCCGGTACGCGGGGATCGGGGGCCTGCTCTCGTTCGACGTGGCCGGCGCGGCCGAGGCGCACACGGTGGAGACCTCGCTCCGGACGATCACGAACGCCACGAGCCTCGGCGGCGTCGGATCGGTGCTCGAGTCGCGGGCCCGCTGGGAAGGCGACCGGGTCCCGCCCGGGCTCCTGCGCCTGAGCGTGGGCCTGGAACCGGTCGAGGAGCTCTGGGCCGACCTGGAACGGGCTCTGGAGGCTCTCTAGCGCCCGGAACCGGTGTGGCTAACCGTATTGGCCGGATCGGCGATCTCGGCGACCATACGGGCGTGAGAGTCCTCATCGTCGACGACCACCCGAGCTTCCGGGCGAGCGCCCGCGGTCTGCTCGAGGCCGAGGGGTACGAGGTGGTCGGCGAGGCCGCCGACGGAGCCGGGGCGCTCGAGGCGGTCGAGGAGCTCCACCCGGACATCGTCCTCCTCGACGTCCAGCTTCCGGACGTCGACGGCTTCGAGGTGGCCTCCCGGCTGACGACGAACGAGGACGGCCCGCAGGTCGTCCTGACCTCGAGCCGGGACAGCGCCGACTACGGCTCCTGCATCGACGACTGCGGCGCGCGCGGCTTCGTCCCGAAGGGCGAGTTGTCGGGCGCGGCGCTCGCCCTCCTCCTCGCGTTGTGACCGTGCTGCTGCTCAGGCCGTGGCTCGCGCTCGCGCCCGGGGCGCTCGGCGCCGGCGGTCTCTCGGCCGCCTTGACGCTCACGAGCCGTCACGAGCAGGACAAGTGGACGTCCCTCGCGCTCGTCCTCTTCGTCGGCTGGTCGTTCGCGTTCGCGGGGCTGATCGGCTGGGCGCGACGGCCGAACAACCGCACGGGGATGCTGATGGTGATCGTCGGCTTCGGCGTGCTCCTCGGGAGCCTGGCCCAGTCGAACTCGGCGCTCGTCTTCACCGGGGCGAACATCCTCGGCAGCATCTTCATCGCCGCGTTCGTCCAGCTCATCCTCGCCTACCCGACCGGCCGCCTCCTCAGCACGTTCGCACGCCGCCTCGTGATCGCGGGATACGTGACGGCGCTGCTCGCACCGCTGCTGTCCTCGATGTTCCAGCCCCACGAGACGTGCAAGCCGCACGCCTGTCCTCGGAACCTCGTGCTCGTCTCGCACGACCACGCGTCGTATGCGATCACCACCGCGATCTGGACGATCGCGGCGGCCGTGATCTTCGCCGGCGTCCTCTACCTGATCATCGGGCGCTGGCGGGGAGCAACGCCGGCGATGCGGCGCATCCTCGGGCCGGTGTACGTCACGGGCGGCTTCAGCTTCGTCCTGCTGACGATCGGCTTCATCGTCCAGCCGTTCTCGAACGTCGGCGACGTCGTCGTCACCGTCGCGCTCCTCTTCACGTTCCCCGTCCCGTACCTGTTCCTCGCGGGCCTCTTGCGGAGCACGCTCGCGCGAGGCGCCGCGGCGGAGACCGTCTTCCAACGCATCCCCGAACGCGCGTCGCCGGACGAGGTGCAGGAGGGGTTCCGGCGCGCCCTCGGCGACCCGACGCTCGAGGTCGCCTACTGGTATCCGGCCGGAGAGCACTACGTGGACGTGAACGGCAACGCGCTCGAGCTTCCCGAGGACACGCGCGACCGTATCGTCACGCGCCTCGACTACGCGGACAAGCGGGTCGCCGCGTTGATCCACGACGCGGCGCTGCGCGAGCAACCGGAGCTGCTGAACGCGGTTGCAGGCGCGGCGCGCATCTCGCTCGAGCGCGACCGGCTGCTCGTCGAGGACCGCGCGCGCGCGGAGCGCTATCGCGCGCTGCTGAACGCGATGCCTGACCTGATGTTCAGGATCTCGCGCCAGGGGCGCTACCTCGGCTTCCGCGCGCAGAAAGAGTCGGAGTTGGTGGTGAAGGACGTCGTGGGGCTCACGGTCTGGGACCGGCTTCCGTGGGAACTCGCAGACCGAGTCATGGAGCGGGCGTACAGCGCGCTCGAGAACAGGACGACCGAGACGCTCGAGTACGAGCTCGACCTCGACGGCGCCGTGAACCACTACGAGGGCCGGATCGCGGCGGCAGGCAAGGACGAGTTCCTCCTGATCGTCCGCAACATCACCGAGCGCAAGCTGCAGGAGCACGAGCTGCAGGCGTCCCGGGCGAGGATCGTGGCGGCCGAGGACGCGGCACGACGGCGCCTCGAGCGCAACCTGCACGACGGCGCCCAGCAGCGGCTCGTCTCGCTGTCCCTCTCGCTTCGCCTCGCGCAGAGCCGCCTCCGCTCCGATCCGGAGGAGGCCGATCAAATGCTCGAGGAGTCACGCACCGAGCTGGCCCAGGCACTCGAGGAGCTCCGCGAGCTCGCGCGCGGCATCCATCCCGCGATCCTCACCGATCGCGGGCTCGACGCAGCGCTCGACGCGCTCGCGGCGCGTTCGGCCGTCCCTGTCGAGCTCGACGTGTGCGAGGCGTGCCTGTCGCCGTCGGTCGAGGCCGCCGCCTACTACGTCGTCTCGGAAGCGCTCGCGAACGTGACGAAGTACGCGGACGCGTCGCTCGTGCGCGTGACGGTCGGCGCGACGAACGGCTCGGCCGAGGTCGAGGTCGTCGACGACGGCATCGGCGGCGCGGACCCGGTACGCGGGTCGGGGCTCAGGGGCCTGGCCGACCGCGTCGCCGCGCTCGAAGGGACTCTCGAGGTCGACAGCCCACCCGGACGCGGAACGGTCGTTCGAGCCCGGATTCCGATCGAGATAGGCTGAGGAGCCCCGGAGTGTCCGAGCTTCCCAATGGAACGGTCACGCTCTTCTTCACCGACGTCGAGGGATCGACCCGACTCCTCTCCGAGCTCGGTGACGGCTACGAGCACGTCCTCGACGAGCACCGCCGTCTCTTCCGCGACGCCGTCGCCGCCTCGGGCGGGCACGAGGTCGACTGCCGCGGCGACGAGTTCTTCGTCGCGTTCCAGGACGCAGATCGCGCCGCCGAGGCCGCCGTCGCGGCGCAGACCGCGTTCGCGGGCCACGACTGGCCGGCAGGAGTCACGGTGCGCGTCCGCATGGGCCTCCACACCGGGAAGCCCTCGCGTGCGAGCGAAGGCTACGTCGGTCTCGACGTGCACCGGGCCGCGCGCATCTGCCAGGCGGGCCACGGCGGTCAGATCCTGCTCTCGCAGCAGGCTCGGAAGGCGCTCGACGGCCGCTACGAGATCGAGGATCTGGGGAGCCACAACCTGCGCGGCCTGCCGAGGCCCGAGCGGATCTTCCAACTCAACGCCGCCGGACTGCACACGCGGTTTCCTGCGCTCAACACCTCGCGACCGAGTGCGTACGGCATGCGCGTAGTCCTCGCGGACGACACCGTGCTGCTGCGCGAGGGGATCGCGCGGCTCCTCGAGGACGCCGGCTTCGAGATCGTCGCGCAGGGAGGGACTGCCGAAGACCTGCTCAGGCACGTTGCGATGCACAAGCCCGACGTCGCGATCGTCGACATCCGCATGCCGCCGACCCACACCGACGAGGGCCTCCGCGCCGCCCAGTCGATCCGCGAGCGCTTTCCGGAGACCGGCGTGCTCGTCCTCTCGCAGTACGTCGAGCCGGGCTACGCGATGGAGCTGCTCGGAGAGAACGCGGAAGGCGTCGGCTACCTCCTCAAGGACCGGGTCTCGGACGTCGACGAGTTCGCAGCCGCCGTCCGGCGGGTCGCAGACGGCGGCTCGGCGCTTGATCCGACGATCGTCTCGCAGCTCGTCGGCCGCCAGCGGCGCGACGACCCCCTCGCGGCGCTCACGCCACGTGAGCGCGAGGTGCTCGCGCTGATGGCAGAGGGGAAGTCGAACCAGGCGATCGCCGAGCGGCTCGTGATCACCCTCCGGGCGGTCGAGAAACACGTGACGAGCATCTTCGGCAAGCTCGGTCTCTCGGCGAGCGACCGGGACCACCGGCGCGTGCTCGCGGTCTTGACCTTCCTTCGCTCCTAGCCGGCGGCGCTTCGGCCACCGCCCGGCCGGAGGTGCGGCCCGCCGCACCCGAGGACACCAGGAACCCGCATTTCCGCCGCTTCGGCGCGAGTTCATCCTCGAAATCACACCCGAAGCGAAGGAGATCCACCCAATGTCACCGCTCAAGAGATCCAACAACCTGGCAGCAAGGATGGGCCGCTGGAGCGCAAGCCATTGGAAGACTGCGGTCTTCGGATGGCTCGCATTCGTCGTCGCCGCCCTCGCGATCGGCACGATGGTCGGCACGAAGCAGATCAAGTCGACCGACGCCAACGTCGGCCAGTCGCACCGCGCCGACAAGATCCTCCAGGAGGCAGGGTTCCAGTCGGACCCGCAGACGGAGATCGTGCTCGTCCAGAGCAAGACGCTCACCACCAAGGATCCGGCCTTCCGCGCCGCGATCCAGGACATCGTCACGACGGTCAGCCCGTTCACGGCGATCAAGAACCTCCGCTCGCCCCTCGTCGCCGCGAACGCGGACCAGATCTCGCCCGACGGTCACTCCGCGATGGTCGAGTGGGAGATGAAGGGCGACGACAAGGTCGCCACGAAGCACATCGGCGCACTCACGACAGCGACGGAGAACGTCGCGAAGGCACATCCCGGCTTCACGATCGGCGAGGCCGGCTCGATCAGCTCCGGCAAGGCGCTGAACGACGCGTTCAACAGCCAGCTCGGGAAGGCCGGTGAGCGGTCGATCCCCTTGACGCTGATCGTGCTGCTGCTCGTTTTCGGCGCGATTGTCGCCGCCGGCGTGCCGCTGCTGCTCGCCCTCTCGGCCGTCGCCGCGACGCTCGGACTGGTCGCCCTGCCGAGCCATCTCGTGCCGATGGACCCGAACATCAGCGCCGTCGTACTGCTCGTCGGTCTCGCCGTCGGCGTCGACTACTCGCTCTTCTACCTCAAGCGCGAGCGCGAGGAGCGGGCGGCCGGCCGGAGCAAGGAAGCGGCGCTCGAAGCCGCAGCCGCGACGTCGGGCCGGTCGGTGCTGATCTCGGGCATCACCGTGATGATCGCGATGGCCGGGATGCTGTTCAGCGGCGACAAGACGTACCTGTCGTTTGGCATCTCCACGATGATGGTCGTCGCCGTCGCGATGCTCGGCTCGCTGACCGTGCTCCCCGCAGTGCTTTCGAAGCTCGGCGACAGGGTCGAGAAGGGACGCATCCCGTTCATCGGCCGCCTTCGTCGGGAGCGCGGCGAGAACCGCTTCTGGTCGGCCGTGCTGACGCCCGCGCTACGGCACCCGGCCATCTCCGCCGCCGCCGCAGCAGCGACGCTGGTCGTGCTCGCGCTGCCGGTGCTCCACATCCACACCGCGCAGACCGGGCTCGACTCCCTGCCCAAGGGCATTCCGACGGTGTCGACGATCCAGCGGCTCCAGACCGCGTTCCCCGGAAACGTCGCTCCCGCCGTCGTGGCGATCAAGGCGAACGCCGACGCACCGGCAACCGTGTCCGCCGTCCAGAGCCTGAAGCGCGAGGCGCTGGCGAGCGGCGAGATGAAGACGCCGATCTCGGTCGACGTCAACTCGAGCCGCACTGTCACGCGCGTGACGATCCCGCTCGCAGGCAACGGGACGAACTCGGTCTCGACGCACGCGCTCGAGACGCTGCGCAACCGGATTCTGCCGGCGACGATCGGCGCGGTTCCGGCCGCGACCTACGCCGTCACGGGCGGCACGGCGAACTCCGTTGACGCCAACGCGCTCCTGAAGAGCTCTTGGCCGATCGTGTTCGCGTTCGTCCTCGCGTTCGCGTTCCTGCTGCTGCTCGTCTCGTTCCGCTCCGTCGTGATCGCAGGCAAGGCGATCGTGCTGAACCTGCTGTCCGTCGGCGCCGCGTACGGCGTGCTCGTGGCCGTCTTCCAGTACGGCTGGGGCTCGAGCATCCTGGGCTTCGAGCCCAACGGCGGCATCGCGTTCTGGTTGCCGATCTTCATGTTCGTGATCCTGTTCGGCCTGTCGATGGACTACCACGTGTTCATCCTCAGCCGGATCCGCGAGGCATACGACCGCGGCATGAAGACGGAGGACGCGGTCGCGCACGGGATCAAGACCACGGCGGGTGTCGTCACCAGCGCGGCGCTCGTGATGGTCGGCGTGTTCTCGATCTTCGCCACGCTGCCGATCCTCGACATGAAGGAGATGGGCATCGGCCTTGCGGCCGCCGTCCTGATCGACGCGACGATCGTCCGGGCCGTGCTGCTCCCGGCGACGATGAAGCTGCTCGGCGACTGGAACTGGTACCTGCCGCGGTGGCTCGACTGGCTGCCGAGGCTGGAGCACGAGCAGCCGGCTCCGAAGGCGGCGCCGGTGTTGGTCGACTAGTCCACCAGGGATCTCCTCGCTCGACACGGCGCCTCGGCCTCGGCCGGGGCGCCGGCGTCTACAGGGTCGAGAGCCGGAGGAGGGACTCGAACCCACGGCCTGCTGATTACAAATCAGCTGCTCTACCAACTGAGCTACTCCGGCGCACCGCGCAGAGTAGCGTCCGCTAGAGCAGGACCTGGCGCGACTTCTGGTGTGCGAGCACCTTGCGCTTGACCCGCTGCAGCGCGTTGTCGATCGTCTTCGTGTCGCAGCCGAGCTCCTCGGCCATCTCCTCGTACGACGATCCTTCGAGGTAGAGCCTGAGCGCGTCGGCCTCCAGCGTGGACAGGCCGGTGCCGAGCGTGAAGACGAGGCTCTGCAGCTCCTCGGTCGAGATCACGCAGACGGAGGGCTCGTCGACGCTCGGGCCGGGGAGGGCATCGCCGAGCGTGCACTCGCTGTCCGTCTCCTGGCCGGCCGGGCTGTGACTGAAAGAGACGTAGGTGTTGAGCGGGGCGTGCTTGAACCGGGTCGCGGTCTTGATCGCCGTGATGATCTGCCGCGTGACGCAGAGCTCCGCGAAGCTCCGGAACGACGTCTCCTTGTCCGACCGGAAGTCCCGCACCGCCTTGTAGAGACCGATCAGACCCTCCTGGATCAGATCTTCGGAGTCCCCGCCGGCCAGGAAGTAGGAACTCGCCTTGAGCCGGACGAAGCCCGTGTAGCGGCGGATCAAGGCGTCCATCGCGCCGCCGTCGCCGTTGCGGGCGCGGAGCACGAGTTGGAGGTCTTCGAGCTCTCGTTGTGCCTTCTGCGCTGCGGTCGCAGGACGAGCAGCCATCGGGGTTCCCCCATGGTCTCGGGCGGCTCAGCTGCCGGCTCTTCGGCGCCGGCACGTGAAGTCTCACCCTAAGGTTGAGGGAGAAGATAGCAAGGTCCGCTCGGATATACAACCCGTTTGCACTGGACCCAAAGTGAACCGAACAAACGTTCGCCGGACCGCTCAGGACGCTCCTCGGCGGGCCCGTTCGAGCGCCTCGCGCGTCTCCGGGTCGAGCAGGTCCCGGAGCTGGCGAGGGCGCTCCTCACGGTGCTCGACGTGCTCGAGGTCGCCGAGGAACGTCTGCGAGGAGACCTTCCGAACCGGCTCGCCGGACGTCCCGCGCACCGCGGCGTCGGACGAGACGACGATCACGGACCGCCGCTCTCGATTCTCGGCTGCGAGCCGCTCGATCAGCGTGTCGGCCGGGTCGGCGAACCGCACTTCGAGAGGACCGCGGGTCTCGTCCGGGCCGGACCCGTCGAACACGAGCACGCCGGTCGCCCCCTTCACGGCCAGGAAGCTCGCGAGAGCGTCCCGGAGCGCGCGCGGATCTTCGTAGCCGCCGGCGTGCAGCAGGTTGTGCCCGTCGAAGACGTACAACTCCTGGTCCCCCACGCTCAGAGGCCGGCGCGCTGGCGGCGCGCCTCGTAGAGGAGGACCCCGGCGGCCACGCTCACGTTCAGCGACTCGACGTGACCCGCGCGCGGGATCGAGACCGCGGCGTCGCAGGTCCGCCGCACGAGTGGACGTAGGCCTCTCCCCTCCGCGCCGAAGACGAGCGCGAGTCCGCCCGAGAGGTCTGCATCCCACATCGACGTCTCGGCATCCCCGCTCGCGGCATAGACCCAGAGGTCGGCGCGCTTCACGTCGGCGAGGTAGCGCGCCAGGTTCGGGACGACCGCGATCGGCAGATGCTCGACCGCGCCGGCCGATGCACGCGCGACCGCCGGCGTCACTCGGGCCGACCCGTGCGCGGGGAGGACGACCCCCGTGGCGCCCGCACCTTCGGCGCTGCGACAGACCGCCCCGAGATTCCGCGGATCGGTGACCTGGTCCAGACATACGAGCAACGGACGGTCCTCAGCCCCGAGCTCCCAGGCATCCGCGTAACGGTACGGCTCACACCACGCCACGACACCCTGGTGGTCGCGCGTGCCGACGGCCTCGGACAGCGTCCGCTCGAGCTTGACCTGGGCGCGCGGGCCGTCGACCTCGGAGAGCCAGCCGGCCGCCTTGACCGCACGCTCAGTCGCCCACAGCTCGAGCACCCGTCGTCGCCCGCGCAGCGCCTCGCGAACGGCGCGTCGTCCGTAGACCAGGTCCCGCGTCACCTGGGGACGAGCTGGTAGCCGTCCTCGACGTCCCTGACCTCCCACCCCTGGTCCTCGATCGCGGCCCGCAGCTCGTCCGACTGGTCGTACTCCCCGCGCAGCCTCGCCTGTCGCCGCCGCTCGGCGAGCTGGATCACGTCGGCCGGTGCGAGCTGCTCGTCGCCGAGCGACGCGAGGCCGAATACGTCCAGGCCCTTACGCAGCAGCTCGAGGTCGCCGCCACGGCGCCACTCGTGGAGGACGGCCAGCGCGGCCGGCGTGTCGAAGTCGTCGTCGAGCGCCGCCTCGAGGGTCGACCAGTCCCCGCCACGGCCAGGTTTGCCGCGGAAGGCGTTCCGCAACGTCTCGGCTTGGGCGGCCGCCTGATCGAGGACGTCGTCCGCGAGATCCATCGGCTTGCGCCAGTGGGCGGTCAGGAAGTAGACGAGCAGCGTCTCCCGACCCCAGCGGTCGAGCGCGTCACGGAGCGAGATGACGTTGCCGATCGACTTGGACATCTTCTCACCGGCGAGCCGAAGCATCCCGTTGTGCATCCACGCGTGCGCGAACTCGCGGCCGGCGCCTCTCGACTGGGCGATCTCGTTCTCGTGATGCGGGAAGACGAGGTCGTGGCCGCCGCCGTGGATCTCGAACGCGGGGCCGAGGAACCTCTCCGCCATCGCCGAGCACTCGATGTGCCAGCCCGGCCGCCCTAGTCCCCACGGCGAGTCCCACGACGTGTCCTCGCCTTCCTTGTGCGCCTTCCACAGCGCGAAGTCGCGGGGATCCTCCTTGAGCTCGCTCGCCTCCTCCTCCAACGACGGGTTCGCCGTCGATTCGTCGGCGTCGACGCGTCCCGACAGCCGCCCGTAGTCGGCGAAGCGGCGCACGCGGAAGTAGACGTCGCCGCCCGCTGCGTACGCGAGCCCACGGTCGACGAGCTCGCCGATCAACAGGACGATCTCGTCGATCGTCTCGCTTGCCCGCGGCTCGTGGTCTGGTCGCCCGAGGCCGAGTCGATCCGTGTCCTCGACGTACCACTGTGCCGCACGTTCCGCGAGCTCTGCGCTGGCGCCGGGCGCAGCGCGGTAGATCTTGTCGTTGATGTCCGTGATGTTCTCGACGAGCACGACGTCGTAGCCGCGCAGCTCGAGCCATCGCTTCAGCCACATCGAGATCACGAACGGCCGCGCGTTGCCGACGTGGATGCGTTGGTAGACGGTCGGCCCGCAGAAGTACATGCGCACGGGTCCCGGCGGCGGCGGCAGCTCAAGTACCCGTCGCGTCAGCGTGTCATAGAGCCGCATCGACCCTCCGCAGAGCCTCGTCCGGCGGGATCGCGGCGATCACGGCCCAGAGCTCGGGCCCGCGGTCGCGCCCGGTGAGAGCGCGTCGCAGCGCGCGGAGGTCGCCGCCGACTGCCTTCAGCTCGCGGACGAGCGTCCGTGCGTCGAGGCCGCCGTTCGACCGCTCGACGAGCTCGCGGAAACGCTCGAGCGTCTCGACGGCATCGACCTTCGCCGGAGCCGGCGCAACGAGGATCGAGTCTGCGTACGCGCGCGCCTCGTTCAGGTCGCGCGCGCCACGCAAGGCAGGTACGAGCTCGACCGGCACGCCGACACGCGCTGCGAGGTCATCGTCGCTCATCGCTGCGATCGCCTCGATCGCAAGACGCCGGATCCGCGGGAGGTCGTAGTGCACGTCGTGCCTCGGCACGTTCAGCTCGTCGAGGTAGCGGCGCACGGCCTCGGCGGGAATCCCCTCATCGCGCAGCGAGCCGATCGTCGCGCCCGGCGCACGCTTCGAGAGCTTCTTCCCGTCGTCACCGAGGATCAGGCCGTGGTGCACGAACTCGGGCGGCGTCGCTCCGAGCGCCTCGAACAATCGGCGATGCAGCGCCTCGTTCGGTCGGTGGTCGTTCCCACGGACGACGTGCGTGATCGCGAAGTCGATGTCGTCGACGACGCTCGCGAGGTGATACGTGGGCGAGCCGTCGTCGCGCCAGAGCATCACGCCGTCGAACCGCTGCGGCAGCCCCGATGCGGCCTCCCGGTGACGGTCGGCGCGCTCGCTCGTGCGCACAGGCCCGTCGTCCCACGCGACGTCGAGCCACTCGAGGTCGCGGATGATCTCCGCCTCTCCGCCCGGGACGTTGCGCGTTGGATCCGTGTCGTCGATCCGCAGCAGCATCCAGTCCCCGAGGGAGCGGCTCGCGACCGCGCTGAGCGCGTTGCCGACATGCACGAAGCCCGTCGGGCTGGGAGCGAATCGCGTTCGCGTCATCTCTCGCGGAGTCTAGATTTCCGCACCTCGAGCCCGGCCGTCCCGGGCCGGCTCGTCTCAGGAGACGAGTGCCTCGACGTCCGTCGGAGAGGCCGGAGGGGCGTCCGGCCGTCGGGCAGGCATCTCGCCGCGGCCGGCCGGCCGGCGAAAACGGATGTAGTCGGCGAGGAAGTAGGAGCCGGCAACGACGAGGGCTGCTGCGAGCTGCGCGGCGAGTCCCTGAGCGTTCGCGAAGGTCGCGAACCAGAGCCCGGCCCAGTCGGGCAGGTGGAACCCGACGCCCGTCGTAGACAGCCAGCCTGCGAGCTGCATCTCCTGGATGCTCTCGCCGACCATCACCAGCAGGACGCCGCCGAGGAAGACGCCGGTGAGCACGAGCATCTTGCGGTACGGCAGCCGGTGGTGGAGCGCAAACGTCAACGCCCCGACGACCGCCGTGAGCGCGAGGCCAACGAGGACGCCCTCGACCACCGCGCCCGTCCCGCGCTGCAGGCGCAGGTTCTGAAGGAAGAGGACGATCTCGAATCCCTCGCGGTAGACGACGGTGAACCCGAGCAGCGCGAGACCGAGCGAGAGGTTTCCGTTCCCCGCGAGCAGGCTGCGGCGGCGCTCGTTGTGGTGCGAGATCCAGCCGGTCCAGTACACACGGTGGAAGAACCAGTTCATGACGACGATCAGCACCGCGACCGCGAGCAGGCCGGTCGCGGCCTGGACGTCGAGCGACTGCGGCGAGTCGCCGGCACCACCGAGCGAGCCGATCACCCACACGGCGAGGAACCAGGTGACGACGGACGCGCCGAGCGCCGCTGCCGCACCGCCGCCCACCGGCCTCCGCAGCGACCGGTTCCCGCCGACGAAGCTCGCGGTAACCGCGGCGAGGATCAGGATCGCCTCGAGCCCCTCGCGGAAGACGAGCAGCCCCGAGTCGAGGACGACGGCGCCGTGTCCGAGGCGGACGTGCGGGTCCGTCGGGTCTGGCACGGTGCCGGCATGCACGACGGCCTCCCAGACGAGCACGGCGAGAACGAGGACGCCGAGGCCGCACAGCAGCAAACCCCCCTGGGCCCTGCGCACACGGCGGCGCGGCCCGCCGATCGCCCTCTGCGTCGCGCTCTGCGTCCGGCCGCTCACTGTAAGGGCGACCTTACACGATGAGAAAGGGCGGCCGGACAGGAACCGTCGGCGGCCCGGATCGACTGCTCGGAGCCTGGTTCGCGGACCACGGGCGCGACCTCCCCTGGCGACGCACACGCGATCCGTACGCGATCCTCGTCAGCGAGGTAATGCTCCAGCAGACGCAGGTCGGACGCGTCGTCCCTCGCTACCTCGAGTGGCTTCGTCGGTGGCCCACGGCCAGGGCGCTGGCGGCAACCAGCCCCGCGGACGTGATTCGGGCCTGGCAGGGCCTCGGCTACAACCGCCGAGCGCTCAACCTCCACCGCGCGTCGTGCGTCGTCGTCGGGAACGGCTGGCCCGACGACCTGACCAAGTTGCCCGGAGTCGGCCCCTACACCGCAGCGGCGATCTCGAGCTTCGCGTTCGGCAAGCCTGTGCTCCCGATCGACACGAACGTGCGGCGCGTACAAAAGCGAAGCGACCTCGAGTTCTCGCACGAATCCGGGCACGCACTGATGGACCTCGGCGCGATGGTCTGTCTCGCGCGCGTCCCGCGGTGCGACCGGTGCCCGCTCGCCGAGCTGTGCCCCTCGCGCGGGATGCGGTTCGAGCCGTTGCGCCGGCAATCGGCGTTCGAGGGCTCGTTCAGGCAGCGGCGCGCCGCGATGCTGCGGCTCGTGGCGGAGGCCGACCAGCCGCTCGACGAGCTCGACCTCGACGTGGTCGAATCGCTTCGCCGCGACGCGCTCGTCACGGTAGCGGACGGCGTCGTGACGCTCCCTCAGTAGGATCCAGCCATGGTCGCGTCGATCTGGCTGCTGCTCGTGCCGCTCTACATCCTGGCCGCGGTCCTGATCACGCTCGCGCTCTTCGCGCTGCTCTCACGCTTTCGCGGCGGCAAGTACATGCGCCCGATCGTGCAGTTCCTGATGAAGCTTCCGGTCGTCGGAAAGGGCATGCGGAAAGCGTCCGAGGCAGCGCTCGAGCGCCAGAACCCTGAGCTCGCCAGCGCGATCAAGAAGCTCGAGCGGGCCGGCGCAGGCCGTGACCCGCAGCGCGCTCAGGCGGCGATCGGCAACCTCAGTGCGGCCGAGCGGCGGGCGTACCTCGACGCCGCCGGCGAGCAGACGGAGGCGATCCCGCAGAACCGCCAGATCCGTCGACAGATGGAGCGCGCCAAGAAGCAACGGCGCCACTGACGGCGTTACAGCACGTGCCGTAACCAGACGTTCGGCTCGACGTGGACGCCGGTCCCGTCGCGGACGACGAGAGGCGCGAGCATCCCGGGCACGACGTAGTCCCCGTCGGCCGGGAACTGCATCTCCGTCCACTCCTCCCATGAGGCAACGGGAGCCTCGATTCTCATCGAGCACGGCCCCGGAGCGAGGATCGTGCCGCCGAGGCGCTCGTGGATGCGGATCCACGGATCGAAGTGACCCCCGTCGTCCCGACGCCACTCGACGTACTCCTCGATCGGGATCAACGGATAGCGGTCCTTCAGGGTCGGGCGAACAGGCGCGATCAATTCACGGAGCCTGGCCGCACGCGCCGCGTCGCACATGGTCTCGATCATGAAGCTCGAAAGATGCGTCCCCTGCCGGTCGGGACGGACGGACAGCGCGAGCGCGCAGAGAACGTCCGCGCCGCGGCCGCTCTCGAATGCGCGTCGGAACGCCTCGTCCCAGCCGGACGGGAGATCCTCGTCCGTCCCGTCCCACGGAGTCGGCACGGAGTGCACCTCGGCGACGAGCTCGCCGCCGTCCACGAGGGCGAGCTGGAAGTCTGGATGCTCGTCGTACAGCGATCCCCAGTAGAGGTTGCCCGGGACGTTGTGGTGCATGTATTCGGGGAAGGTCGCTCGCGAGAGGACCTCGTGGCGAATCTCGCGCAGGTCGGGCCGGTCCGCGTACCGGACGAGCTCGGTCACGTGCGCTCGAGCAGGCAGATGGCGTGCGCCGCGAGGCCTTCGCCTCGACCGGTGAAGCCCAAACGATCCGTCGTCGTCGCACGGACGGAGACGGGCCCGCCGGCAGCCTCGGACAAGCGCGTCTGCAGCTCGTCACGGCGATCTGCGAGGCGCGGCTCTTGTCCGATCAGCACGCAGTCCGCGTTGACGAGCCGATAGCCGGCGCCGCGCACCCGCTCGACGGCGCCCCGCAGGAGCTCCACCGAGTCGATCCCGGCCGGAGTCGACGCGTCCGACGGGAACAAGGTGCCGATGTCGCCCAACCCGGCTGCTCCGAGCACCGCGTCGATGAGCGCATGCGTGACGACGTCGCCGTCCGAGTGACCGGCCAGCCCTCTCGGATGGTCGAACCGGATTCCTCCGAGCACGAGCGGAACGCCGTCCGCGAACGCGTGAGCGTCGACCCCGAGCCCGATACGCAGCTCGCTCATCCGAGCGGCACCTGACGGCCGCGCCTGTTGTCGAAGACCGTCACCGTCTCGTACCCCGCGCTCCGCATCAGCTCGACGGCGCGGTCGAGGTCGGCTCCGACACGCGCGACGCCGTGGGCGTCGGAGCCCATCGTTACGGGGACGTCCAGCGCGCAGCACGCGGCGAGCAGGCGGGGATCCGGATAGATCTCCTCGACCGGCCGCATGAGGCCCGCGGTCGAGACCTCGATGCAGGTGCCCGTGCCCGCGATCCGCGCGGCCACCGTCTCGAACAGCGTCTGCTCGCGCTCGGGCGCCGGGCGCCTGCCCCACAGCTTGACGAGGTCGGGATGCGAGAGCGAGTCGAAGAGCCCGCTCTCGGCGGCGGCGCCCAGTCGATCGAAGTAGCGACGCCAGGCTTCGTCGACACCGACCGCGTCGACCAGCTCCGGCTCGCCGTCCACGGAGAGATCGTCGACGTAGTGGATCGAGCCCAGCCAGAAGTCCCACGGATAGGCGTCGAGCAGCGCGCTCGTCTCCCGTTCGCGTCCGAGCACGAAGTCGACCTCGAGACCGAGCTTGACAGGGAGTCCTCGCTCTTTCGCCTGCAGAACCGCGGAGACGTAGAGCTCGATTTCGCACACGCAGTGCTCCACCTCATAGTTGATGTGCCAGAGCGGCCGCGTCAGCGTGAAGTAGTAGACGTGCTCCGTGAAGCAGATCTCGTCGACGCCGGCCGACGCAGCGGCCTCGACGTATCGCTCGACGGCCTCGAGCGAATGATCGGTGGCCTCGAGGTCGTCGCTAGCCGAACTGCGTGGATGCATGTGGTAGTCGACGATCATCCCAACAGGAGCGCGACGCGCTCGAGATCGCCGCTGTCCGTCACCTTGAGCAGCCGAGGATCACCCGGAACGACCCTGACACGCCCGCCGTGAGCCTCGACGAGCGACGAGCAGTCGCTGGCGTCCGCCACCTCACCGGCGAACGCATCGCGCAGCGTCGATGCGACGAAAGCCTGCGGAGTCTGGACGAGGCGCAACGCTGAGCGGTCCAGCGTCTCGACGATGCGCTCACCCTCGACCCGCTTCACCGTGTCGGGGACCTGAAGCGCGGGAACCGCACCGTCCCACCCGTCTGAGAGCGCCTCGAGCACTCGTTCGACGATGTCGTCGGTGATGAGTGGACGTGCGGCGTCGTGGACGACGACCACCGCTGCGTCGTCAGCCACCTCGGCAACGGCGAGCCGGACCGAGTCGGCCCGCGTCGCGCCGCCGGTGATGCAGGACGTCACCTTGCCGCAGCCGAGCTCCTCCGCGAGCAACACGGCCGGCTCCTCCCAGCCGGGAGGTGCCGCGACGACGATCGCGTCGATCCAGTCGGATCCGTCGAGTCGCTCGAGGCTCTCCGCGAGCAGCGGCCGATCGCCCAGCCGGACGAACGCTTTCGGCCTGTCTGCACCGAGCCGCTCGCCACTCCCAGCCGCGGCGAGGACGGCCCAGACGCTCACCTCGCTGCGGCGGTCGCCTTCTTCTTGGCCGCGGGCTTCTTCGCAGGAGCCTTCGCTGCGGCGGCGGGCTTCTTCGACGTGGAGGACTTCGTCGGAGCTTTGGCGGTGTTGGCAGTCGTGGCGGTCTTGGCGGAGACCTTCGACGCCGGCTTCGCCTCCGCCTTGCGCGCCGAGCCGTTCGTGCCGTTCGCACCGCTGAGAACGCCGTCGAGCCACTCGGCAGCTTCCTCTTCGTTCATGTCCTTCGCGTACATGAGCTCGCTTGCGAGGATCTTCTTCGCCTTCACGAACATCTGCTTCTCGCCGGTGGACAGACCCTTCTCACTGTCGCGGAGTGAGAGATTCCGGACCACCTCTGCGAGTTCGAGGATGTCACCGGTCTTCATCTTGTCGCGGTTGTGCTTGAAGCGGCGGTTCCAGTTCTTCGGCATCTGCGTCCCACCGCCGGTCAGCGCCTTGACGACGACCTTGACCATGTCCTCGCCGATCACCTTGCGGAGACCCACCTTCTCGGCGTTCTCCGAGGGCACGTTCACGGTCATCTCGTTGTGCAGGATCTTGATCGTCAGGTACTCGCGCTTCTCGCCGAGCACCTCACGCCGCTCCTTCTTCACGACCGTTCCTGCCCCGTGGTGTGGATACACCACCTTGTCGCCGACTTTGTACAAGCCCGCCCCTTTCCGTCCTATGTGACCGCGACGCCGGCGGGACGAGCCGCCGGCGGAGTGACCGCCATGGTACCAAAACACGCTGGAAAACGCCACTTTTTGCCCCAGCAGGAGAGGAAAACCCCTGCTAGAGCTGCAAATAGCGGTCCACGAGATTGTGCTCCTGGAGCCGGCGGAGGCCCTCCCGGATCTCCCGGGCCCGGACCTCGCCCACCCCGGCGATCGACTCCAGATCCCGCTGGGAGGCCCGGACGATCGCCTCGAGATCACCCATGCCCTCGACCACCCGCCTCACGATCTGGTCTGGGAGTCGCGGGACGTGCGAGAGCACGCGAAAGCCTCGTGGGACGACCGCGTAGTCGAGCGGGTTGACGTCGCGCGGATAGTGGAGGAGCTCGGAGAGCCGCTCGAGGTCGCGAAGCTCTCGGTAGCGCAGGCTGTCGAGGCCCGCGACGACCGCATCGACGTGCGCATCGTCGCCGGCTTCCGCGTCGTAGTCGCGGACGACCGCGTCGCGCTGACCCGGGATCCCGCCGACGAGCTCTGCGAGCTGCATTCGGATCACGCGACTCTCCGTGCCGAGTTCGACGCAATCGCGTTCGATGAACGCCGCGATCCGAATCGTCATCTGCGCCCGCTGGAGGACGACGAGCACATCGTCCAGCACGACGGCGTTCTGGAACTCGAGCGCGGTCAACCGTGTCAACACCTGCTCGAGGCGCTTGCTGTACGTGTCGAGCGTCGCCATCGCCTGATTCGTCTTCGCGAGCACGTCGGTGACCGGATCGAGCTGGTATCTGACCGTGCCGCGGTAGACCGAGATCGTCGATCGTTGCTGCGAGACCGAGATCACGAGCGCGCCGGTCTGCTTCGCCACGCGCTCGGCGGTGCGATGGCGTGTCCCCGTCTCGCCCGACGGGATCGTCGGGTCGGGCATGAGTTGCACGTTCGCGTAGGCGAGCTTCGACAGCGACTCGTCGACGACGATCGCGCCGTCCATCTTCGCGAGCTCGTAGAGGAGCTGTTGCGTGAACGGCAGGTCGAGGCGCATCCCGCCCGAGTAGAGGAAGGAGAGCTGGTCCGGGTCGCCGATCACGATCAGCGCGCCCTCGCCGGAGCGGATGATGTCGTCGAGCGACTGCCGCAGCTCAGTACCCGGCGCGATCTGCCTCAGCGCCGCGAGAAGCACCGGGTCGCGGCGCCCGTCCTCCTCTGAGGGCGTGCGGGTGACGCCGAACGCGGTCGGCGCGTCGCCCTTACCCGATGTCTCGCTGCTCGGCTCGCTCGGCACCCAGTCCCGCCGTGATCGCCTCTCTGAGCGTCCCTGCTTCGACGACACGCAGTTTGCCACGACGAGACGGTGTCCCCGCGGGAGTGACGACCGCCGCGAGTCCGAGCTTCGCGCACTCTTCGAGCCGTCGCTCGGCCTGCGTGGCCGGCCTGAGCCGACCTGTGAGTCCGAGCTCGCCGAATGCCGCGTGCCCCTCCTCGACGGACACGCCGCGCGCCGCCGAGGCGATGGCGAGCGCGACGGCGAGGTCGGCGCCGGGCTCATCGATGCGGACGCCGCCGGCGACGTTGACGAAGACGTCGGCACTGCCGAGCGCGATGCGCCCGTGCCTCGCCAGCACCGCGACGATCATCGCGAGCCGCCTCGGGTCCACGCCGGTTGCGACGCGGCGGGGCATCGCGAGGTCGGTCGGCGACACGAGCGCCTGGATCTCCAACAGGATCGGACGCGTTCCTTCGAGGACGCAGGCGACTGCGGACCCGACCTCCGTGCCGGCACTCCGGCCGAACACCTCTGACGGGTCCGGAACGCCTGTCAGCCCGCCGGTCGTCATCTCGAAGACGCCGAGCTCGTTCGTCGATCCGAACCGGTTCTTCGTCGCGCGCAGCACGCGGTGCGCGTGGTATCGGTCGCCTTCGAACTGGAGCACGCAGTCCACGAGGTGCTCGAGCACGCGTGGGCCTGCCACGGATCCGTCCTTCGTCACGTGCCCGACGAGGATGGTCGCAATGCCGGCCTGCTTCGCTGTACGCATCAGCCGGGCGGCGGCCTCGCGCACCTGCGCGACCGAGCCCGGAGCCGAGCCGACCTCCGCCGAGTGCAATGTCTGGATGGAGTCGATGACGCAGACGTCCGGACGCTCGGCCCCCAGCGTCGCAAGCACCGTCTCGAGGTCCGTCTCGGCCAGGATCTCGACGCGCTCCGCGCTGCCGAGACGCTCGGCACGCAGCTTCACCTGGGCTGCCGATTCCTCACCGGTGATCAGCAGCGCGCGCCGCTGCTTCGAGATCGCCGCGAGCGCAGTCAGCAACAGCGTCGACTTGCCGACGCCCGGCTCTCCGCCGACCAGCACGAGCGACGCGGGGACGAGCCCGCCGCCGAGTACCCGGTCGAGCTCGGCGATGCCGGTCGAGATCCGCGCGGCCTCCTCCGCCTCGACCTCGACGAGCCTGAGAATCGGCTTCGGAGGAGCCTTGACACCTCCTGACGTTGGCGAGAGGACGTCCTCGACGAGCGTGCCGTACGCGCCGCATCCGGGGCACCTGCCGAACCAGCGCCCTGCCGAGTACTCGCAGTCGGTGCATGCGTACTGGACGGCAGCCTTGGCCACGTCGTGATTCTGGCAGCGCCGTCCGACGCCGCACTGTGCCGGAAGTGCGCCTAGAAGTCCGCGTCCGCCGGCTTGCGGCGCCTGCGGAGCACGAGCAGCAGTGCGAGCACCAGCAGCAGCACGACCGGGAGCATCTTGACCATCGACCCGCCGACCGGGACAGACGGCGCGCTGGCGCTGCCGAGTGTTCGAACAGCGGCCGCGACGAGGAGCACGCCGCCGAGGATCAGCTGCCAGGTGCGGTACCGCAGCACCGCCGGCTCCAAGGTGTTCCGGCGCGCCTGCAGGAGCCCGACGAGGACGAGACCGAGGACGACGACGAGCGGCAGGACGAGACCCATGCCCTCCCTATCGACCGTGCCCGAACCGCGCTTGAGCGGAACCTACGCGGCGTCCGGAGCTGGATCGTCCTCCGGCTCCGACGACTCCTCGCCGCCTGCCGGGACGGTGATCTTCTCGGGCGTGACCTCGCCCGGGATGACGGTGATGTCGACCTCGTTGAGCGGCTCGCCGTCGTCGCCGACCTTGCGGCCGACGAGGATGGTCGAGTTCGGCTCGAGCGTCCTGCCGAGCACGAAGTCGGCGAGCGGATCCTCGATCACGCGCTGGATCGCGCGGCGAAGCGGCCTGGCGCCCATCGCGGGGTCGTAGCCCTGCTCCACGAGGAGTTCCTTCGCCTCGTCGGTCAGCTCGATCGCGACCTCGTGCGTCGCCATCTGCTCGCGCACGCGCCGCATCTGCAGATCGACGATCGTCGTGATCTCTTCCTTCGTCAGCTTGTGGAAGACGATGATCTCGTCGATGCGGTTGAGCAGCTCGGGCCTGAAGACCTTCTTCAACTCCGACATGACGCGGTTCTTCATGTCGTCGTAAGACAGCCCGCCCTCGTCGCCCATCGTGAAGCCGAGACCGACGTTCTTCGAGATCTGCGCGGCACCGATGTTCGAAGTCATGATCACGATCGTGTTCCGGAAGTCGACGCGACGTCCCTGCGCGTCCGTCAGCTTTCCTTCCTCGAGGATCTGGAGCAGGATGTTGAACACGTCGGGATGTGCCTTCTCGATCTCGTCGAGCAGCAGGACGGAGTAGGGCTTGCGGCGCACGGCCTCGGTCAGCTGGCCACCCTCGTCGTAGCCGATATAGCCGGGCGGCGAGCCGACGAGCCGGGACACGGAGTGCTTCTCCATGTACTCCGACATGTCGATCTGGATCATGGCCTCCTCGTCGCCGAAGAGGAACTCGGCGAGCGTACGTGCGAGCTCGGTTTTGCCGACGCCCGAGGGACCGAGGAAGATGAACGACCCAGTCGGGCGCTTGGGGTCCTTCAGGCCGGCGCGCGAGCGCCTGATCGCCTTCGAGACGACCTCGATCGCGGGGTGCTGGCCGATCACGCGCTTGTGCAGTTCGTCCTCCATGCGCATCAGCTTCTGGGTCTCGGCCTCGGTCAGCTTGAACACCGGGATGCCGGTCCACATCGAGACGATGTCGGCGATCTCCTCCTCGCCGATCGCGGGGCGATCGGCGGAGCGGCCGGACTCCCACTCTTCCTCGAGCTCGCGCTTCTTGTTCGTCAGCTTGCGCTCCTGGTCGCGCAGCGCAGCGGCCTTCTCGAACTCCTGCGCCTCGATCGCGGACTCCTTCTGGCGCCGCGTCGTCTCGATCTCCGTCTCGAGCTCGCTGTTGGCCGGCGGCGAGGTCATCGACTTGATGCGCATGCGCGACGCGGCCTCGTCGATGAGGTCGATCGCCTTGTCCGGCAGGAAGCGGTCGGAGATGTAGCGGTCGGCGAGTT
>DASPSY010000005.1:0-34857 GCA_035623685.1 Gaiellaceae bacterium | reverse complement strand
CGCGAGCTCGCCCGCGCCGAGCTGGGTCCCGTGTGGCTCGTCGTCGGCCACCTCGCCGACCAGGTCGAAGCGCTCGCCGGAGACGGATCGGCGTTCGGCGTCGAGATCCGCGCGGTGCAGCAGCCCGAGCCACTCGGCTCGGCCGACGCGGTCGCGCGCGCGGTCGAAGCCGGCGCGCGTCCGCCGGTCCTGGTCATGGCAGCCGATACCGTCTTCCGAGCAGGCGACTTGACGCGGTTCGCGGCGGCGTACGCGGAGAGCGGCACCTCGGGTGCGATCGCGGTGCGCCGTGAGCCGCCGCCCGGTCCCGGCCGCACGGCCGTGGCAATCAACGACGGTTTCGTCGAGCATGTGAGGACGAACGACCCTGCAGCCGCGCTCTCGGGCGCGCCTTTGTGGGCGCTGGGCGAGCCGATCGTCGCGAGGCTGCGATGCGACCGGGAGCCGTACGAGCTCGGCAACTCCTTTCAGGCCGCGATCGACGCGGGCGAGCAGGTCGCGGCGATCGAGATCGGGAGGACGCGGGATTTGACGGACCCGCTTGACTTGGTGGAGGAGAACTTCCCGTACCTGGCGTGACCGACACCTACGACCTCTTCCAGCAGGGACGTGCGCATCTGCGTGGCGGCCGCGCGGCCCAGGCGACGGTCGCGCTCGAGAAGGCGAAGCGCCGCGAGCCGGAGAAGGCGTCGATCCGGGAGGCGCTCGGGATCGCGTATCTGCGCATCGAGCGCTACGAGGAGGCCGAGAACGAGTTCCGGAAGATCCTCGAGCTCTCGCCGACCGACCATTACGCCCACTACGGGCTGGGTCGGGCACTCGAGAAGCAGGGCCGGGAGACGGAGGCGAACGGCCACTACAAGCTCGCGAGCTCGCTGCGTCCGCAGAGCAAGCACTACGCCTCGCGGATCCTCGACCTCGGCGACTGATCGTCGCGTCGTGAGGGCGGTCTGCCAGCGAGTCGCTCGTGCGCAGGTCGCCGTCGACGGCGCCGTACGCGGTGCGATGGGCCGCGGGCTGGTCGTGCTCCTCGGTGTCGCGCGTGACGACGGCGACGAGGCGGCGGTCCGTCTCGCTGGCAAGGTCGCGCGCCTGCGGATCTTCGAGGACGAGCAAGGCCGGTTCGAACGGAGCCTGCTCGACGTCGGCGGCAGCGTGCTCGTCGTCAGTCAGTTCACGCTCATCGCCGACACCGCGAAGGGGAATCGTCCGAGCTTCACGGATACAGCTCGACCCGAGCACGCGGAGCCGATCTACGAGGCGTTTTGCCAGGCTCTCCGTGACCTCGGCGTCCCCGTGCAGACCGGCGTCTTCGGCGCGTCGATGCAGGTCGAGCTCGTGAACGACGGTCCCGTGACCATCGTTCTCGATCTGTGATCGAGAGCCGAGAGCCTGCTCAGGCGTGATCCGGTTTCCGCCAGAAGGCCAGCCAGTTGCCCGCAGGGTCCTCCATGGTGAACTCCTCCTTCCCCCAGGGTCGTGAAGCGAGGGGATCGATGATCCGAACGGCCCCACTGGTGGTCAGTCTGGAATGGAACTCACCGAGATCTTCGGCCTCGATGTAGAGGGCCGTCGACGACGGCGTACCGAGTCGTTCTCTGATCGCCTCGTTGTGCTGGTCGCTGTAGAAGTCAGCCGCGGTTTCGATCATCAGATGTCCGTCGCCTCGCGTCAGGGAAGCGTTCGTCGCGCCTTCACCACCGCTGTCGAGCGAGAACTCGAGCTGACCCGTGTAGAAGGCCAGGGCCTCTGTCATGTCGCGCACACGGATTGAAGGAATCACACCCCAGCCAGGAATGGGTCTCGCCTCCTCGTCTTGACGCCACCGGACGCTAGAAGAATTTCATGGTGCCGCCCTGATTCAGGATGCCGCCTCACGTCTTCGGAGGGCCGTTTCGGATGTGCGTGTCCATGGGTAGGCGTCGAGCAACCCACGGCGGGGTCTGCGATCATGGCCGAATAGCAGGGGGTTTGCTATCCTCGTTCGACCACATTTCGGGCACGTTGAAATGGGCGCGCGGCGCCCATTTTTTGTGACGAGGAGCAGATTGACGACGACATACGAGAAGGAACGGGAACTGGCACGCGACATCGAGCAGAGAGTCGAGGCCGCGCTTCCCGGCACGGAGGTGCTCGCGGTCGAGCTGAACGGCAGCGAGCGTTTCTGCGTCTACATCGATCACGCGCAGGGTGTCGACCACGCCTTGTGCGAACGTGTGACGAACGTGCTGCGCGAGTATCTGCGTGACTACTCCGTCGAGGTGTCGTCGCCCGGAGTCGAGCGACCGCTGCGGCGTCCCGAGCACTTCCGGCGCGTGGTCGGCCACAGCGTGGCGGTGAGGACGTCACCCGCGATCGACGGCCGCCGTCGCTTTCGAGGCGAGGTGAAGGATGCCGGCGAGCGAGATCTCACGGTCGACGTCGGCGACCACGACGTGCACATCCCATACGACGCGATCGTCCGGGGCAACCTGATCGCGACCACGGAAAGCAGGTAGAGAGATGAGCCAGGAGATCATCGAGGCGGTCCGCGACATCGAGCGCGAGAAGGGAATCGAGAGCGGGACGCTCGTCGCCGCGCTCGAGGATGCGCTGCTCGCCGCGTATAAGAAGATGCCCGGATCGTCACGGCACGCGACGGTCGAGATCGACGACGCGGGCGACTTTCGCGTCTACGCGATCGAGCTGCCGCCCGCGATCGAGGAGCGCCTGATCGACGAGGCGCGCGAGCGCAAGCTCGAGGAGCTCGAGGCGCTCGAGGTCGAGACCGGCGAGCGCTCGCACACGCTCATCTCGGACGACGATCTCGACGTCGACTGGTCCGAGGTCCGCGAGGACCAGATCAAGCGCACCGACGTGACACCGGAGAACTTCGGGCGCATCGCAGCCCAGACGGCCAAGCAGGTCATCCTTCAAAGGATCCGCGAGGCGGAGCGGGCGATGATGTACGACGAGTACGTCGACCGCGTGCGCGAGGTCGTCACCGGCATCGTGCAGCAGGCCGGCGACCGCAACAACGTGCTGGTGGACCTCGGCAAGGTCGAGGCGCTGTTGCCGCGGTCCGAGCAGGTGGACGGCGAGCGCTACGAGCAGGGATCGCGCATCAAGGCGGTGATCACCGAGGTGCGGTCGGGGACGAAGGGTCCGCAGGTGATCCTCTCCCGCCGTGATCCGGAGCTGATCAAGACGCTGTTCGAGCTCGAGGTGCCGGAGATCGCCGATGGGCTCGTCGAGATCCGGGGTGTCGCCCGAGAGCCGGGCTACCGGTCGAAGATCGCCGTCGAGTCGCATGCGCAGGGCGTCGACCCAGTCGGCGCGTGCGTCGGCCCGCGAGGGTCGCGCGTGCGCATGGTCGTCTCCGAGCTACGCGGCGAGAAGATCGACATCATCCCGTGGAATCCCGAGCCTGCGCGCTTCGTCGCGAAGGCGCTGTCGCCTGCGCGCGTCCGCGAGGTCTTCGTCGACGACGAGACCAAGGAGGCGACGGTGATCGTCCCCGACGACCAGCTCGCGCTCGCGATCGGCAAGGAGGGGCTGAACGCCCGTCTCGCCGCTCGGCTGACCGGCTGGCGCGTCGACATCCAGTCGGACACGGAGTTCGCGCAGGCCGAGGCGGAGGCTGCCTACGGCGGCGGCGAGGGCGAGGAGTTCAGCGGGCGGTGCGCCGCTGTGCTGGCGAACGGGAAGCGCTGTCCGAACGAGGCGCTGCCGGGCTCCAGGTACTGCGGCATCCCGGCTCACCAGGAGCTCGCGCTCCACGACACCGACGAGCTCGACGCCGTCGAGGCGGTCGTGGAGGCGGAGGAGGTCGAGGCGGAGTCGGTTGCGGGGGCCGAGGCGCCAGAGCCGGAGGAGGAGAACGGCCTCCCGGTGGTGGCCGAGCCCGCGGCCGCCGGACCCGAGGCGCCGGCGACGGTCTCCGTGGCGGCGGAGGCCGACGATGGACCGGAGGCGGAGGCCGACGAGCTCCCGAGCGGCGAGGGGACGCCGGCGGCTTGACCCCGAAGGGCCCGATTCGCAGCTGCGTCGGCTGCGGACGGAAGGCAACGCAGGCCGAGCTGCTTCGGTTCGCGGCGCACGACGGCGAGCTCGTGCCTGGGTCGGGCGTGCCCGGACGGGGCGCCTACACCTGTCGGCGGCTCGTCTGCTTCGACCGGGCCGTGAGCCGGGGCGCGTTCAGCCGCACGCTCCGGTGCGCCGTCCGGGTCGATCCTGCGTTGAGCGGTCTCTACACTTGAGGCGGACATGGCCAACGAATCAGGATCCAACCGACCGAATCGCCCGCTGAGACCCCGTCAGGGTGCCCCCGGGCAGCGGCGCAAGCGTCGCGTCGTGATCGACAACGCTGCAGCTCGCCCACGCGACGGCCGGCAGCAGCGCGATCGGACGGATGCGGCGAAGCCGAAGCAGCCGCGCGAGGTCGTCCCGCCGACGGGGCCGGTGACCGTCGAGTCCGGTGTCACCGTCCGCGACCTCTCGCAGGCGCTCGGCGTGCAGATGCCGGAGATCATCAAGATCCTCATGGGGCTCGGCCAGATGCGGACCGCGACACAGTCGCTGACCGACGAGGAGGTCGAGCTCGTCGCCGCCGAGCTGAAGCGCGAGGTGACGATCAAGCACCTCGCCGACGAGGAGGACGTCGAGCCGGAGGTGTTCGAGGACGCCGCCGAGGACCTCGCGCCTCGACCGCCGGTCGTGACGATCATGGGTCACGTCGACCACGGGAAGACGACGCTGCTCGACGCGATCCGCCAGACCTCCGTGGTCGCGACCGAGGCGGGCGGGATCACGCAGCACATCGGTGCGTACCAGGTCGAGCACGGCGGTCGCAGGATCACTTTCCTCGACACGCCCGGCCACGAGGCGTTCACGGCGATGCGCGCGCGCGGTGCGAAGGTGACCGACATCGCGGTGCTCGTCGTCGCGGCGGACGACGGCGTCATGCCGCAGACGAAGGAGTCGATTTCGCACGCGCGTGCCGCCGAGGTGCCGATCGTGGTCGCGGTGAACAAGGTGGACATCCCGAACGCGGATCCGAACCGTGTGCGCGGCGATCTCGCCGCCGAGGGGCTGCAGCCGGAGGAGTGGGGCGGAACCACGCAGTTCTCGGACGTCTCCGCCAAGCAGGGAACGAACCTCGACGACCTCCTCGAGAAGGTCCTGCTCGTCGCGGACGCCGAGCTCGAGCTGACGGCGAACCCGAAGGCGGAGGCTTCGGGCCCGATCATCGAGTCGCGGCTCGACGTCGGCCGCGGTCCTGTCGCGACGATGCTCATCCACCGGGGGACGCTGCGCGTCGGCGACGCGATCGTCGCGGGCGACGCCTGGGGCAAGGTGCGCGCGCTCTACAACTACCGCGGCGAGAAGATCAAGGAGGCGAAGCCGGGAGAGCCGGTGGAGATCCTCGGCTTCGACAAGCCGCCGCCGGCGGGCGAGTTCGCGCGCGTCGTCGAGAACGAGCGCCGCGCCCGGGAGCTCGCGAACGTCAGGGGCGACCGTCTACGCCGCGAGCAGCTCGCGCAGCAGCGCCCCACCGGCGTCTCGCTCGAGCGGCTGTTCGAGCAGATGCAGACCGGCGATGTCCAGGACCTCAACCTCGTCGTCAAGGGCGATGTCGGCGGCTCGGTCGAGGCGGTCGTCGGCGAGCTGTCGAAGATCCAGCACCCCGAGGTCAGGGTCAACGTCATCCACGAGGGCGTGGGCGGGATCACGGAGAACGACGTGATGCTCGCCTCCGCGTCGAACGCGATGATCGTGGGCTTCAACGTGCGCCCGAACGCGGAGGCGCGCGCGCTCGCCGAGCGCGAGAACGTCGAGATCCGTCCGTACCGGGTCATCTACGACCTCACGAACGACATCGAGCAGGCGCTCGTTGGAATGCTGCGTCCCGTCGAGCAAGAGGAGACGCTCGGCGAGGCCGAGGTCCGCGCGCTGTTCAAGGTCTCGCGGCTCGGCACGATTGCCGGCTGCATGGTCACCTCCGGGACGATCCGGCGCGGCGCGCATGCGCGCGTCGTCCGCGACGGGACGGTCGTCCAGGAGAGCTCGATCGCGCAGCTGAAGCGCTTCAAGGACGACGTGCGAGAGGTCAACGAAGGATTCGAGTGCGGCATCCTCCTCGACGGCTTCAACGACGTGAAGGAAGGCGACGTCCTCGAGTGCTACGAGACGCGACAAGTCGAGCGGACGGACCTGAGCGAGGTCGCGCCCGCCGCGACCACGTAGCCGCGGACCGGCCTCCTCTGCGGCGCAGGCGCGCGGACTGACTCCGAGGTGGGCGCGGGCTACGTCGGCATCCTCTCCGTCGAGCTGCACTTCCCCGAGTCAGGCTCTCTCAAGGGGAAGCGCAAGCACGTCAGCTCGGCGAAGGCGCAGCTCCAGCGCCGCTTCGGCGCATCCGTCGCCGAGGTCGACCACCACGACCTCTGGCAGCGTGCACGGCTGACGATGTCGTGTGTCGCGCGCGACCAGCGCGACGTCCTGCGGCTCCTCGACGAGGCCGAGCGCTACCTCAACGGCCAGGAGTACGTGCTCGTCCGCGCGGAGCGCGAGGTCGTGACGCTCGACTAGACGATTCAATATCGCCCAATGACCGGCCGGATGCGTCGGGTGAACGAAGCGGTGCGACAGGTGCTCTCCGAGGGAGTGGGCCAGCTCAAGGACCCGCGGATCGGGTTCGTCACGATCACCGGCGTCGAGACGACGCCGGACCTGAGGCACGCCCGCGTGTTCGTCTCCGTGCTCGGCTCCGAGCGTGCGCGCAACGAGACCCTCGACGGGTTGCAGGCGGCCCACGCGGTGCTGCAGGCGCGCATCGCGAGCGAGCTGAGAATGAAGAGGACCCCTCAACTGACCTTCGAGTACGATCCGTCGGTTGAGCGCGGCGTGCACATGACGAAGCTGATCGATGAGCTCGCCCCAGACGACGACCACTGATCTGGCCTCAGTGGTGGATGCGATCCGCTCCCGCGAGCGGTTCCTCCTGACGACTCACGAGAACCCCGACGGAGACGCCCTCGGCTCGATTCTCGCGACGAAGCTCGCGCTCGACCAGCTGGGCAAGGACGTCGTCATGGCGCTGCACGGCGACGCCCCTCTTCCGGGCGAGTACTCGTTCATGCCGCTGGCAGAGCTGCGCCGCCGCTGGCCGGACGACGTCTCGGGACGCGTGCTCCTCGCGCTGGACTGCGCGAACGAGAGCCGGATCGGCGGCAACGAGGTGCTCGAGCAGGTTGAGATGACGATCGACGTCGACCACCACCACGACAACACGCGGTTCGGCGACGTGAACCTGATCGTCGCGGATGCGTCTTCGACGGGGGAGGTGCTGAGGGATCTCTTCCGCGAGCTCGACGTCGAGCTGACGCCGGACATCGCGGAGGCGCTCTACATCGCACTCGTCACCGACACGGGCCGCTTCCAATACACGAATACGACGCCGAAGGCGCTCCGGCTCGCCGCGGAGCTGGTCGAGGCGGGCGCCGACGTCCACCGGGTGTTCCAGGGCGTGTACGAGTCCGTGCAGTTCGCGAAGCTGAAGCTCCTCGCCCGCGCGCTCGAGCGAGCGCAGGTGTACGAGGGCGGGCGCATCGTGATCTCGTACCTCCTCCGTACGGACTTCGCGGAAGTCGGTGCGGCCGAGCCGTACTCGGAGGGCGTGATCGACTACCTGCGTGCGGTCGAGGGAGCGGACATGGCGGTGCTGATCCGCGAGCCGCCGCGATCGGACGGTCCGACGCGACGCGTGAGCCTCCGCGCGAGCGTGGACGAGCTTGACGTGTCCGCGATCGCACGCAAGTCCGGCGGCGGCGGTCACCGTCAGGCTGCGGGCTTCTCGAGCGAGGCGTCGGTCGAGGAGATCACCGACTTCGTCAGGCGGGAGTTCGCCGCTGCCCGCTAGGCAGTCGCCAGCGGCGGCCGGCGCTCGCTGAGCCGATGGTCCCACGGGCGCTCAGCCCTGCCGGCATCTTTCTCGTCGACAAGCCGGCCGGCCCCTCGTCCTTCGCCGTCGTCGCGGAGGTACGACGACGCACCGGCGCGCGCACGGGTCATGCCGGAACGCTCGATCCGTTCGCGACCGGGTTGCTCGTCCTGCTCTCCGGCTCGGCGACGAAACTCGCTTCGCGGTTCGTCGGGCTCGACAAGCGCTACCTCACGGAGGTCGACCTGACCATGCGGACGTCGACCGGCGACCCGGAAGGAGCGGCGCTCGAGAAGACCGAGCCACCTGACGACGAGGAGCTCGCAGCACGCCTCCGCGAGCTGACCGGAGAGGTCGAGCTCCCGATTCCCGCCGCCTCGGCCGTGAAGGTCGCCGGTGAGCGCGCGTATCGGCTGGCGCGACGCGGCGTCGAGGTCGAGATGCCGATCCGTCGCTCGCGCGTGTCCGCGCTCGAGCTGCTCGAGTATCGGGACGGCGTGGCACGGCTCGACCTGCGTGTCAGCTCGGGGACGTACGTCCGGGCGATCGCCGACGCGCTCGGCGGCCACTGCCGGACGCTTCGACGCCTCGAGGTGGGGCCGTTCGGCGTCGACGAGGCGGACCCGCTCACGCTGATCGCCCCGGAGGATGCGCTGGCGCGGCTGTGAGGATCGTGCGCGACCCGTCCGAGCTCGAGGCGCGCGACCGCGCGGCGGCGGTTGGCACGTTCGACGGCGTGCACGCTGGTCATCGCCGCGTGCTCGACGAGGCGCGCGCCTCCGGGCTCCCCCTCACCGTCGTGACTTTCTGGCCGCATCCGCGGGTGGTCCTCGGCAACCGCGTCGAGCTGCTGACGACGCTCGAGCGCCGACTCGAGTTATTGGACGAGGCCGGCGTGGAGGAGACGCTCGTGCTCCCGTTCACTGCCGAGCTCGCGAGGATGGAGCCCGGTGAATTCGCGGCGTCGGTCCTGCGCACGATCGGCGCACGGGTGCTCGCGGTCGGCGCGAACTTCCGCTTCGGGCACAGAGCGGCCGGCGACGCCTCGCTCCTCTCCGAGCTCGGATTCGACGTGCGCACCGTCCCCGTACTCGAAGGCGCCTCGTCGACCCTGATCCGGGCTCGCCTGCTGGAGGGGGACGTGGCGGGTGCGGCGCGGCTCCTCGGTCGTCCGCCCGAGGTCGAAGGGACCGTCGTGCTCGGCGACCAGCGCGGCGGCACGCTGGGCTTCCCGACCGCGAACCTCGACGTCCCGGCCGACCTGCTCGTCCCGGCCAACGGCATCTACGCAGGGGCCGCGCTCGGCCGTCGCGCTGCGATCTCGATCGGCGTGAACCCGCATTACGGCGGTGCCGAGCGCCGCGTCGAGCCGCACCTGCTCGACTTCGAAGGGGATCTGTACGGGCACCGGCTGGTCGTCGAGCTCTGGCGCCGCCTGCGCGACGAGCGGGTGTTCGCGACCGAGGACGAGCTCGTCGCCCAGATCGCGCGCGACGTCGACGAGACGCGAGCCGCGACACGGCCCGTCTGAGCCGCGCAAGTTTCCGCAGACAGCGGAGTCTTCTACGGCGTGGGCACGAATGCGGGCGGGGAGACGCAGCGCCTCGAGCTCCTGGAACAGGTGCGCTGCCTGGACTGCGGCGCCGCCTACACGAAGCCGGCCGGAGGGGGGACCGTTCGCGAGAATCCGGGCTGCCCGGACTGCGGCTACGTGGGGTGGATCGACGCGCTCACCGTGCTCAGGGAGCGGTCGCAGCCGCACCGCTTCGACGCGGGTCACCCGCCGCCCCCGAACGGCCGATCACGCTGACGCCGCCGAAGTAGTGGTGCGGCGCCGGCCAACGGCGCACGCTCCACCCGAGCTCGCCCAGCCGGTCGAGCGCGGAGTCGTCCACCCCCGGCTCGGCGTTGATCGTCTCGCCCGCGCGATGGAAGCGCGGCCTCGCGATCGCGTCGGCCGGCTCGAGCCCCTCGTCGAGGATGCCGCCGATCACCCCGAGCAGCGCCGTGCGAAGGCGGGTCCCGCCGGCCGCGCCGGCCGCGAGCTCGACCTCGCCGTCGCCGTCGAGCACGATCGTCGGCGCCATCATGCTCTGCATCCGCGCGCCGGGTCGAAGCGGCTCGCGGACGAGGTCGAGCTCCCCGAGCATGCTGTTCAGGTGCAGGTCGAGGCCGGGCAGGAAGTCGCCCGAGCCGAGGCCGAGGCTCGTGGTGACGACGCAGGCGTTGCCGCTCGGGTCGACGATCGTCGTGTTCGTCGTATGGGCCTGCCTGCCACCGTCGTCCCGCAGGACGTCCACGAGCGCGAGCACACGCTCGGTCTCGCCGAGGTCGCGGACGCGCGGGAGGCGAGGGGCGTGCTCGGGCATGCCCGACAGCCCGCGGCGCGTCAGTAGCCTCCGGCCGAGGCACGGAGCCTCGACCGCGTCGGACCAGCGTGCCTCGTACGAGAGGAGGTCCTCGTGTGTCACCGAGCCGCCGCGCTCCGCGCAGAGCTCGACGAGCGCGGCCGCGAGCGTGCCGTCGTAGACGGAGCGCGCACCTTCGGAGGCGATCGCCTCGAGCGCGGAAACGAGGCCGGGCTGCTCGAGCCGCTCTCCTGCCTCGAGCAGCCGGCCGGTCGGGGCGTAGATCCGTGCGCCGTCGTCCATCGTCATCACCGGCGCGAGCATGGCCAGACACGCGGCGTGCGCGGGCGGAAACTCGACGCCGTCGCGGGCCAGCTGGATCGCCGGCTCGACCAGTCGCGGCCACGGCAGCGTCCCGTGCTCGCGCCAGAGCGCGTCGAGCCCTGCGGGCAGTCCGGGCACGCCGCACGACGCAGGGCCGACGGCGTAGTGGACGAGCTCCTGGCCGAACGGCACCTCGAGCCGAAGGAGATCCTCGCCAGAGGGGCTCGCGTTCATCGGCACCGCGACGAAGCAGTCGAGGTTTCGCGCGCTCCGGCGCGAGGCGTCCCAGTACACGATGTGCCCGCCGCCGAGGAGCCCCGTCATCACGGTCTCGGCGACGCACGAGGCGAGCACCGCCGAGACGGCCGCGTCTGCGGCCGTGCCGCCGTCCTCGAGGATCTCGAGCCCGGCCCGAACCGTGGCCGGATGGCCGCCTGCAACGCCCGCGTTCATGCTGCGCCTGAGACGACCGCTAGGTTGCAGGTGTCGTGAACGTCTCCGAGCAGACGTCGCTGGTGCACGCCCGTGGACTGGTCAAGCACTTCGCGGAGCTCGTCGCGGTCGACGGGATCGACTTCGACGTCCAGAAGGGCGAAGCCTTCGGTTTCCTCGGCCCGAACGGCGCCGGGAAGAGCTCGACGATGCGGATGATCGGCTGCGTGTCCCCGCCGACCGCGGGCACGCTGCGCATCCTCGGCCTCGATCCCGTCGAACACGGTGCCGAGATCCGCGCTCGGCTCGGTGTCGTCCCGCAACAGGACACACTCGACTTCGAGCTGACCGTCCGCGAGAACGTGATCATCTACGGGCGGTACTTCGGGCTCTCGCGGCAGGAGTTGCACGAGCGCGCGGACGGCCTGCTCGAGTTCGTCCAGTTGACCGAGCGCGCCGACTCGCGCGTCGAGCCGCTGTCCGGCGGCATGAAGCGCCGCCTCACGATCGCGCGCTCCCTCGTCAACGACCCGGACGTGCTGCTGCTCGACGAGCCGACGACCGGGCTCGACCCGCAGGCCCGGCACGTCGTCTGGGATCGGCTGTTCCGGCTGAAGCAGCGCGGCGTGACGCTCGTCCTGACGACGCATTACATGGACGAGGCGGAGCAGCTCTGCGACCGGCTCGTGGTGATGGACAAGGGCGCCATCGTCGCGGAAGGATCGCCGCTCGACCTGATCGGCCGGTACTCGACACGCGAGGTGGTGGAGCTGCGCTTCCCGACCGAGCCGCCCGACGGCATCGCCGCGCGCGTGGACGGCCTCGCACGCCGCCTCGAGACGCTGCCGGACCGGGTGTTGCTGTACACGGACGACGGAGACGCGACCGCCGCGGGCGTGCACGACCTCGGCCTGCACCCCCAGAGCGTGCTCGTGCGGCGCAGCACGCTCGAGGACGTCTTCCTCCGTCTCACCGGCCGGACACTCGTCGACGAATGACGCTCGCCTACGCACTGAGGTCGTACGAGTTCTGGCTCGCGCAGTACCGCCGGATCTGGCGCAGCTCGATCATCACGAGCATCGTCAACCCGATCTTCTACCTCGGCGCGCTCGGGGTGGGCCTGGGGACGCTCGTGAACAAGAGCGGAAACGCGCCGGCCGGGGTCTCGTACCTTGCATACGTCGCTCCGGGCGTGCTCGCCGCGACGGCCATGCAGATCGGCACGGTCGAGGGGAGCTGGCCCGTCCTCGGCTCGATCAAGTGGACGCGAGGCTACTACGCGATGCTCGCGACGCCGCTCGGCGTCCGCGAGGTGATGGTCGGACACCAGCTCTGGATGGCAACGCGCGTCGCGACGAGCAGCGCCGTCTACCTCGCGGTGATCGCCATGTTCGGCGGCATCCATTCGCCGCTCGCCATCCTTGCTTGGCCCGTCTGCGTGTTGATCGGCGTGGCGTTCTCGGCGCCGATGGCGGCGTACGCCGCGCATTCTGACTCCGAGCGGTCATTCGTCGCGGTGTTCCGCTTCGCGATCGTCCCGATGTTCCTCTTCTCGGGGACATTCTTCCCGATCACGCGCCTGCCGCACGGCCTGAGGGAGCTCGCCTACCTCACACCCCTCTGGCACGGCGTCGACCTCTGTCGCGGCTTGACCCTCGGCGGCATCGGGTGGCTCCTCGCGCTCGGGCACGTCGCCTACCTGCTCCTGTGGGCGGTGGTCGGGCTCGTGCTGGCGGAACGCAGCTACACGGCGAGGCTGGTGCGATGACGTCGATCGCGCTGCCGCGCGCCGCGATGCTGTTCGAGCGGAACTACCTGGTCCACCGGCACGTGTGGGTGATCATCTTCTCGGGCTTCTTCGAGCCGCTCTTCTACCTGCTGTCGATGGGCGTCGGGCTCGGACACTTCATCGGCAAGGTGCCTGGGCCGAACGGCGAGCTGGTCTCGTACGCCGCGTTCATCGCGCCGGCCCTGCTCGCGACCGCCGCAATGAACGGTGCGATCTACGACTCGAGCGGCGTCTTCTGGAAGATGAAGTACCAGAAGGTCTACGACGCGGTGCTGTCGACGCCGGTCGGGCCGGCCGAGGTTGCCGTCGGCGAGGCATCGTGGGCGCTGTTCCGCGGCCTGCTCTACGGCATCGCGTTCCTCGTGACGGTCGCGGCCTTCGGTCTCGTCGAGTCGGCGTGGGGCCTGCTCGCGCTTCCCGCCGCGCTGCTCGTTGGCTTCGCCTTCGCGGGTGCCGGTGTCGCCGCCGCGACGTACATGCGCACATGGCAGGACTTCGAGCTGCTGGGGGTCGTCCAGCTGCCGATGTTCCTCTTCTCGGCGACCTTCTACCCGATCACCGTGTATCCGACAGCGGTGCAGTGGGTCGTTCGGTGTACGCCGCTCTACAACGCGATCGCGCTGATGCGCGCGCTCATGCTCGGCGCCGTCGGCTGGTACCAGCTCGTGAACCTGGTCTACCTGCTGGTGATGGGGGCGATCGGGATCACGATCGCGGGTCGCAGGATCGACAGGCTGCTCCTCTCCTGATCGTTGCTAGTCTTGCGCGGACGCAGCCGCGGCTTTTCGCCTGCTTCCGGGCGGATGCTGGGACTGACGAGACGGAGGTGCAGTGACACTCACCAAGGAAGCGAAGCTGGAGATCGTCCGCAAGCACGGGGCGAGCGGGTCCGACACGGGCTCCACGAAGGTGCAGGTTGCGTTGTTGACGCAACGCATCAACGACCTCACCGAGCACCTGCGGACGCATCCGAAGGATCACTATTCGCGGCGCGGGCTGCTGAAGCTCGTCGGCCGCAGGCGGCGGTTCTTGAATTACCTGCAGAAGCACGATCTGGAGGGGTACAGAGCATTGATCAAGGAGCTGGGGCTCAGGCGCTAGCTCGAGTAGGAGAGTGGAGATTCGAGCGAGCGTCGGCTGCGGCGCTGACTCGAGTCCCCACTCTCCGTGAAGGAAAGTAGAGGGACAACTGATGGCGATTGCCACGGAGCGCTCGGCCGAGGTCACTGTGACCATCGGCGGGCGCGAGATCAGCTTCGAGACAGGCAAGCTGGCGAAGCAGGCCGACGGCGCCGTCGTCGTGCGCAGCGGCGAGACGATGGTGCTGGCGACGGCGATGGGGCGGCAGGAGCCGCGCGAGGGCGCGGACTTCTTCCCGCTCACCGTCGACGTCGAGGAACGGATGTACGCCGCCGGGAAGATCCCCGGCGGTTTTTTCAAGCGCGAGGGTCGCCCGACTGAGCGCGCGATCTTGACCGCGCGGATGATCGACCGCCCGATCCGGCCGCTCTGGCCGAAGGGCTACCGCAACGAGACGCAGGTGATCTGCACGGTGCTGAGCGCGGACATGGTCGCCGCGCACGACATTCTCTGCATCAACGGCGCGTCGGCCGCCCTGATGATCTCGCCCCTGCCGTTCCTCGGCCCAGTAGGCGCTGTTCGCGTCGGGCTGATCGGCGGCGAGCTGGTCGTCAACCCGACGCTCCAGGAGGCCGAGGAGGAGACCGAGCTCGACCTGATCGTCGTCGGGACGCCCGATGCGCTGACCATGGTCGAGGCCGGTGCCAACGAGGTGCCGGAGGAGCGGCTGCTGGAGGCGCTCGACCTGGCGCACAGCGAGATCCGCAGGATCTGCGACGCGCAGCTCGACCTGCAGCGGCAGGCGGGCAAGTCGAAGTGGCTCGACGACTCGGTCACCGAGGAGATCGAGCGCGAGCACGGCGCGGCGATCCGCGAGCGGGTCCAGGCGGAAGGGCTGCGTGCCGCGGAGGCGGCGGTCGAGGAGCTGCTGCCGCAGCTGAGCATGGACTCGACCGAGGAGGACGTGATCCAGCAGACGCAGCGCAAGCTCAGCCTGTCGACGGTGCTCGAACGAATCCGCCTCGACGCCGTCGTCGCGCCGGTGCGCGAGCAGTTCGAGACCGAGCTGCGCACGCTCACCGACGCCGAGCAGGACTCGAAGGAGCTGAAGTCGGCGAAGCGCCACCTGCTCTTCGACCGGATCGTCGAGACCGTCGAGCTGCCGTTCCCGGTCGGCGCCGCCACGGGCGAGGGCGAGCCGGCGACGACGAAGGACTCGCTGACGAAGAGCTACCTCAAGAAGGCCGCCGAGGCGATCTACAAGGAGCTCGTCCGCCGCAAGATCGCGGTCGAGAAGCAGCGACCAGACGGCCGCACGCCCGAGGAGATCCGCCCGATCTCGTGCGAGGTCGGCGTCTCCCCGCGCACGCACGGCTCGGGGCTGTTCACGCGCGGGCAGACGCAGATCATGTCGCTGCTCACGCTCGGCACCGCGAAGGAAGGGCAGCGGATCGACGACCTCTCGCTCGAGACCGATCGCCGGTACATGCACCACTACAACTTCCCGCCGTACTCGGTGGGCGAGACGGGGATGATGCGCGGCCCGAAGCGCCGCGACATCGGCCACGGTGCGCTCGCTCAGCGTGCGCTTGAGGCGATGATCCCCTCGGCCGAGGAGTTCCCGTACACGATTCGCATCGTCTCCGAGACGCTCGAGTCGAACGGCTCCTCGTCGATGGGATCGGTGTGCGGCTCGACGCTCGCCCTGATGGATGCCGGCGTCCCGATCAAGGCGCCCGTGTCAGGGATTGCGATGGGGCTCGTGAAGGAGGGCGACGACTACGTCGTGCTCACCGACATCCAGGGCGCCGAGGACCACCTCGGTGACATGGACTTCAAGGTCGCGGGCACGCGCACGGGCATCACTGCGCTGCAGATGGACATCAAGATCACCGGCGTCACGCGCGAGATCCTCCTCAGGGCCCTGCAGCAGGCGAAGGAGGCGCGTGAGACCATCCTCGACAGGATGCTCGAGACGATCCCGGAGGTTCGCGGCGAGCTCGCATCGAACGCGCCGCGGATCACGTCGGTGAAGATCGAGCAGGAGCAGATCGGCCTCGTGATCGGCAAGGGCGGCGAGACGATCCGTTCGCTCGAGTCCGACTACGACGTCCAGATCGACATCGAGGAGGACGGGACGATCCTCATCTACGCCACCGAGGGCACGAAGTCGGACGCCGCGATCGCCGCGATCAAGGCGCTGACGAAGGAGCCAGAGGTCGGGGACGAGTACACGGGCAAGGTCGTGAAGACCACGCAGTTCGGCGCGTTCGTCGAGCTCAAGAAGGGAACGGACGGCCTGCTGCACGTTTCGAACGTCGGCCCCGGACGCGTCGGTCACATCGAGGACGTGATCAACCGCGGCGACATCCTCGACGTGCTCGTCCAGGAAGTGGACAAGGCACGCGGCCGCATCGGCCTGAAGCTGATCCAGAAGCACGAGAACGGCGGCACCGTCAGCCCCGAGGAGCTGATCGAGCGCGCGAAGAACGCGCCGCCGCGCGAACGGGAGGACGACCGTCCGCCCCGCGACGGCGACCGCCGCCGAGGCGGCCGCGGCCGCGGGCGAGGCGGCGACCGCGAGCGAAGCTCCCGCGAATAGCCCGTGACGTGGAGCGCGGCCCGGCCGCGCTCCAAACGTCGCTCGTTCGAGGGACGCGAAGAGCCCCTGGGTCGATGATGATGCGTACGTCCATGTCAGCGCGGTGGTGCGGCACGCCCACACCGAAGGAGTTAGGAGCATCGTGACCCTCAGGGACCTCGGCACTTCCATCCGCGCTCGGGCCGGGCGCGAGGAGGGGCAAACGATGGCCGAGTACGCCATCGTCCTGGGCGTGATCTCGACGGCAGTGATCATTGCGTTCACGGCGCTGTCCGGCGGCATCACCAACGCCGTCGACGCAGCGCGCGCACTCTTCCCGTAGAGACACCGGCAGGTGGCAGACCCGGCGCGCGAGAGGCGCCCGTCGAACCGTGGACCGCCGGCGGCCGCGGCCGGGATAATGCCGGGGTGCAGGAGTACTCCGTCTCGGAGCTCGACACCGGCGAGCGCGTCATCTCCGAGCACGTGCCCAGCGTGCGCTCGGTCGCGATCGGGTTCTGGATCGGCGCGGGATCGCGCGACGAGAGCGACGCGAAGGCCGGGCTCTCGCACTTCATCGAGCATCTCCTGTTCAAGGGGTCGTCCCGCTACAGCGCCCAGGAGATCGCGGAGATCTTCGACAACCTCGGCGGCGAGCTCAACGCGGCAACCTCGCGCGAGCACACGATGGTGTATGCGCGCGTGTCCGACACACATGCGCAGACGGCGCTGAACGTGATCACAGACATGGTGTTCGCGCCCACGTTCACCGACATCGACTCGGAGCGCGAGGTCGTGCTCGAGGAGATCGCCATGTACGAGGACACGCCGCAGGAGCTCGTCCACGATCTCTTCTCCGAGGCGGTGTTCGGGAAGCACGCGCTCGGCCGTCCTGTGATCGGCACCGCCGACGTCATCTCCTCGGTCACGCCTCGCGTGGTGGGCACGTACCACCGTCAGATGTACGCGGGTGCCAACGTCGTGATCGCAGCCGCCGGCAACCTCCAGCACCAGCGGCTCGTCCGGATGCTGGAGAAGGCGCAGTCGGAGAGACCGCCACCGACGGGTCGCCCGCGAGTGCGGCGGCCGTTGTTGAGGCCGCCGCCTCCCGGCTTCCGCTTTCTGCGCAAGAACACCGAGCAGTATCACGTGTGCGTCGGAGCACCCGGGATCTCGCGCTCGGACCGTCGGCGCTTCGCCGCGTCGCTGCTCGACTCGATCCTCGGCGGTTCGGCGTCGTCGCGGCTGTTCCAGGAGATCCGCGAGAAACGCGGGATGGCGTACTCCGTCTACTCGTTCGCCTCGCAGTACACGGACACGGGGCTGATCGGGATCTACGTCGGCACGCGGGAGGAGAACCTCGGGCCATGCCTCGAGATCGCCGCCGAGCAGCTCGCCGAGATCGCCGAGGGCAAGATCCGGCCGCAGGAGCTCGCGCGGGCGAAGGAGAACCACAAGGGCCGGATCCTGTTGTCGATGGAGGCTACGTCGACGCGCATGAGCAGGCTGGGCAGGTCGCTGATCACGGACTCGGAGCTCCTGTCGCTCGATCGGATCGTCGCCGAGATCGACGCCGTCGACGCGGACGAGATCGCGGAGTTGGCGAGCCTCCTGCTCCACTCCGACCGACTGTCGATCTCGGGAATCGGCCCGAGCGAGCGTGTCTTCCGAGCGGCGGCACGCCGGTTGAACCCGGCACTGCTCGCGCGGGCGGCGTGAAGCTCCGGCTCAACGGTCGCGGCGGCAAGGTCGGCAGCGTGCTGGCACCCGCGCTCGAGTCGGCTGGGCACGAGTTCGTCGAGCTCGACCAGGCGGAGGCGATGGTCGACTTCACGGCGCCGGACGCGGTCGAGCCGAACGTCGAAGCGGCGCTGGCGTGCCGCCTGCCGTGCGTGATCGGGACGACGGGCTTCGACCGTGCGCGCATCGACGATCTCGCCCGCGAGGCGGGCGTCGCATGCTTCCACGCGCCGAACTTCGCTCTGGGCGCGGTGCTGATGATGCGGTTCGCGCGGGAGGCGGCCGAGCGGATGCCGCGGGTCGAGATCGTGGAGCTCCACAACGAGTCGAAGCGAGACGCTCCCTCCGGGACGGCGAAGGCGACCGCCGAGCTCGTCGGCGGCGACGTCCCGATCCATTCCGTGAGGCTGCCCGGCCTCGTCGCCCACCAGGAGGTCCTCTTCGGCGGGGAGGGCCAGCTCCTGACCATCCGCCACGACACGTACTCCCGCGAGGCGTTCGTCCCCGGCGTGCTGCTCGCCCTCGAACGGCTCGACGGCCTGCCGATCGGCCTGACGGTCGGGCTCGAGACTCTCCTCGCGTAGCGGCCGCGAGGCCACCGTGAGTCCCCGAAAGGGGGTCGCCGCGGCTGCGGATCCGGCCTAACACGAGGGGCACGAAGGTCGTCCCTGCGGTACTCCCAGAAAAGGGGGTGACACCTCACGTGTTCCGTTGGAATCATCGCTACATGAAGGTTGCGATCGCGGTTGCCGCGTTCGCAGCACTCGTCGTCGGCTCCGGCGCCGATTGGCGCTGGTACTAGAGCCCGTCACCGTGCGGGGCCGGTGGGCCGGCTGACCCGGCCCGGCGGTCCCGCCTTTCGTCCCACCCGTATCCCCTCGGAGACTTCCCAAGTGCAACGAACGATCTGCGGCCTGCGTCCTGGCCTCTTCGCGTACGTGGTCGCCACGTGCGCCCTGGCCGTGCCGCTGCTCGCGCTCTCGCTGATCGCGATCGCGCTGCAGCCGCCGGCGTGGTCGACCGCCTTGCCGGTCGTGCTGTTCTTCGCGCTCGCGCTGATCTCGGACCTGCGACCCGTGCCGATGAGCGGCAGCGGGAGCGACGAGGTCTCGATCTCCTCCGTCTTCATCGTCGCCACCGCGGTCCTCTTCGGCGCGCGTTACGCCGTGCTGCTCGCCGCCGCGAGCATCGCGATCTCCGTGCTCGTCGCGCGGCTGCCGCGTGAGCGAGCCGCCTTCAACATCGCGATGTACGCGATCTCCGCGGCCGCGGCGGCGCTGCCCGCAGCGATTCTCGGCCCGACAACCACCTCGGGACTGCGGCTCACCGCCTACGTGTTCCTCGGCGGCGCGACGCACCTCATGGCCAACGTCGTCCTCGTCGCCGGCGCGATCTCGCTCTCGCGGCGCGTCCCCTACGCGAAGGTGGTCGTCCCGGGCCTTCGTCAGGGAGGCGCGGCGTTCGCGATCATGGCGTTCCTCGCCGCGCTCGCCGCGAACCTGTGGGTGCTGGAGCCGCTCCTGCTCGTGTTGCTCGCCGGCCCGCTCTTCACCCTGACGCTCTACCAGCGCAGCGCGCTGCATTCGCGGATCGCACACGAGGCCGCTCAGACCGACAACCTCACCGGCCTCGGCAACCATCGCGCCTACCAGGCCGCGTTGCGGGAGCAGCTCGAGGACGCCCGGCGGACAGGAACTCCGCTTGCGCTGTGCCTCGTCGACGTCGACAACTTCAAGCACATCAACGACATCAACGGGCATCCAGCCGGCGACGAGGTGCTCGTCCTGCTCGCGAAGCTCCTGGCCAAGCCCGAGCACTCTCATGCGTTCCGCTTCGGCGGCGATGAGTTCGCCGTCCTGTTCTCGCTCGACGAGATGAGCGCCTACCGACAGATCGACATGATCCAGCGAGAGCTCGGCCAGACCGACCTGCCGACCGGTCCGGTGACGATCAGCGCGGGCATCGCCTCGTTCCCGCAGCACGCAGGGGCGGTCGAGGACCTCCAGAAGACGGCCGATGGCGCGCTCTACTGGTCGAAGCACCACGGCAAGAACCGCTCCTGCATCTACAGCCCCGGCGTGGTCCGCATCTACTCGTCGGAGGAGCTCGAGCGGGAGACCGAGCGCACCGCCCGCCTGCGGGCGGCGAAGAACCTCGTCCGGTTCGTCGACGCGCGGGATCCGTCGACCGCGGACCACTCGCAGCTCGTCTCCGCGCTCGCCGAGGCCCTCGGCGCCGAGCTCGGTGTCGACGCAGAGACGCTCGACCATCTCCGCCTGGCCGGCCTCCTGCACGACCTCGGCAAGATCGGACTACCGGACTCGATCCTCGGCGCGCCGCGGGGGCTCACGCCGGACGAGTATGCGATCGTCAAGCGCCACCCGGAGTTCGGCTACGCGCTGCTCGACGGTCTCGGGCTCCAGCCGGTGGACGGCTGGGTGCTCCATCATCACGAGCACTGGGACGGCTCCGGCTATCCGAACGGGCTCTCGGGGATCGAGATCCCGCTCGGCGCCCGCATCATCCTCGTCGCCGACGCGTTCGAGGCGATCACGGCCGACCGGCCCTACCGGCGCGCGCAGTCCGAGGATGCGGCCCTCACCGAGCTGCGGAGCGCAGCCGGCAGTCAGTTCGACCCGAATGTGGTCGAGGCCCTGGAGCGCTACCTCGCCGCGAGAAGCAGCGCCGTCCGCGTCGCCGTTCCGGCCTGAGCGATGGCGCTCGTCTTTCCGATCCTCGCCGGACTGATCCTGTCTCTGGTCGTCGGCGGGCGGCTCGGTCGCATCGCCGACGTGCGGCTCCGGTCGGCGTGGCTGTTCTACGCAGGGATCGCATTCAACGTCGCCGCGTTCCCGTTCCGAGAGCTCCCGTGGCGCACTCCCGACCGGCTCGCCGTCGGGCTGTGGCTCGTCGCGTACGCGTTCCTCGCGGCAGGGTGTGGCCGGAACCTCCGCACCCCGGGCGTGAAGCTCGTCACGGTCGGCATGGCGTCCAACCTCGCGGCGATCCTCGCGAACGGCGGGCACATGCCAGCCCTGCCGTCGGCGCTGCGCGGCGCAGGGCTCCACTTCCACGTGTCGAGGAACAGCGCGCTCGCCGCCGGACCGCACCTCTCGTGGCTGGTCGACCGCTGGGCTGCGCCGGCCTGGGTCCCGCTCGCGAACGTCTACTCGGTCGGCGACGTGCTGATCTCGGTCGGGGGCTTCGTCTTCGCCTTCGTCGCGTCCGGCGGCTGGGCGCGCCTGCGCTCCGTCGTCCGCGGAGCCGGCGCGGATCCGGTCGAGCCGCCTCTCGCCGAGCTCTAGGGTTCTCCCCAGGACGGTGGGACGCGTGCGCGAGGGCGCGTACGGTGCGGCCGCGCTGGACACGTGGATCGACGACTCGCTCGATGTCCGAATCCGCTGCTCTCGCCACAGGAACGGAGCGCGGGGTCGCGTAGAATCGAGGCGATGCTCGGCGAGGTCCTGACCGCGATCGTCACGCCCTTCGATGCTGATGGTGCTGTCGACTTCGACCGGTTCCGCGACCTGGCGCAGCTGCTGGTCGACAACGGCTCCGACGGGATCGTCGTCGCCGGCACGACCGGCGAGAGCCCGACGCTCTCGGACGACGAGCGGCTCGAGCTCTTCCGTGTCGCAGTCGAAACGCTCGCCGGACGCGCGACCGTCGTGGCCGGCACAGGCACGTACTCGACCTCGCATTCCGTCCATCTGACCCGCGAAGCGCATGCGCTCGGCGTCGACGGCTTCCTCGTCGTCACGCCGTACTACAACAAGCCGCCGCCACGCGGCATCGTCGAGCACGTGAGAGCGATCGCCGCCGAGAGCGACCGTCCGATCATCCTCTACAACATCCCGAGCCGTGTGGTGGTCAACATCGAGCCGGAGACGATCGCGCAGATCGCGGAGATCCCGACGGTGCGGGCGGTCAAGCAGGCGAATCCGGACCTCGACCAGGCGCGGCGGATCGTCGGTGAGACCGATCTCGACCTGTATGCGGGGGACGACAACCTGATCCTCCCGTTCCTCAGGCTCGGCGGCGTCGGCGGCGTCTGCGTCTTCACCCACGTCGTCGGCCCGCAGGTCAAGCAGATGATCCGCGCCTATCGAGACGGCGACGCGGAGACCGCGGAGCGGATCGACGAGGAGCTCGGGCCGGCGTACGAGTTGCTCACCGTCCAGACGAACCCGATCGCGATCAAGGCCGCGCTGAACCTCGTCGGGCAACCGGTCGGCGGGCTTCGGCTTCCGCTGGTCGAGGCGAGCGACGAGGAGCTCGCCCGGATCCGGTCGTGCCTCGAGCGCCTGGGCGTGCTCTCGGGCGCCGCCGCCTGACGCAAGCCTGCTCCGAGCTGTCGCCGGACGCTAGGGCAGCGAGTCCGGGATCAGGCGCGGCCCGGTGATCTGGGACGCAACCTGGGCAAAGATCGCGGCGAGGCTACCCGGCGACGGCTGGTTGTAGAACGTGCTCCCGCTCGAGGCGATCTGCTGGAGAGCCGCGTAGGCCGTGATCGCCGGCGACTCGTCCGGCCCGCTCGGCGACTGTGCCTGGCAGCGGTTCGCGCCGCCGCCCTGAGCGCCGAGCGTGTAGCCGATCGCGTAGACCGTCGTTCCCTGGCCCTTGGCCGAGTTGGCCGAGGTGATGCCCTGGTGGCAGGGCGTCTGGCGGTACGGGGAGTTCACCGGGTAGTAGCTCGGTCCGGTGTTCGCCGCACCGTCCGTGAAGAAGACGATGTAGTGGTTGGTGTTGGCGCGCCCATCCTTGTTCAGCTCGGCCTGCGCCTTGTCGATCGCGTCGGCGTAGGCCGTGGACCCGCCCGCCTGCGTGCAGTCGATGTCGTGGACGATCGTCGAGTTGTGGTCGATCTTGCCGCCGGACTGGTACTGGCTCGTCAGCGGGACGAGCAGCCACGCGGACGACTGCGAGTTGTAGTTGCTCGAGCTCGGCGTCGAGCAGACCGCGCTCGTGCTCGCCGCGGGCGGCAGCTCGACGAGGCCGACGCGGTCGAGCGTCGGGTCGAGCGAGCCGAGGAAGGTCTCCATGCCCTGGCGCGCGTTGTTCAGCTTGCTGCAGCTCGGGTCGTTGTTCCCGTTGAAGTCCTCGCACATCGAGCCCGTGCGGTCGAACACGAGCATGATGTCGGCCGGCCGGTCTCCGCAGGGACCGCAGGCCGTCGCCGTCACGTGGACGGGAATGCTGTTCACGCCGAAGACCTTCAGGAAGTACGTGGGGACCGACGCGCTCTCGGAGACGACGATCGCGTTGGACGGAGCGCAGCCGGCGAACGTCGTGACGCACTTCGTCGAGATCGACTCGCTCACGCCCTGGACGTGGGCCGGCGCGTTCTGAGCGCCCGGCGACGTGCCGTACTGCTGAGCGAGCGTCGTCGCGGCGTTCGGGTCGGGCAGCTGCGAGGCTCCCGCGAGCGCCGCCGCGTCGGCGGAGCCCTGGAGCTGGCGCTGGGAGTAGTACGCATAGCCGAGATCGATCACGAGCCCGATCATCCCGATCATGGCGACCATCGCGATCACAGCCAGGACCACGGCCTGGCCCCGCTCATCACCCGTTCGAGGGTACGAGTCCTGGTGTTCGGCGATCCGGCCGGTCTCTACGGCCATGCGTTTCCCCTTCCCAGCGGTCTTGGCTCCAGCGTGGCCGCAACGCCAGCTGTCTGCATCACATCTTGGGTGGTTTCTCCGAAAGCGCTATCACTAGAACGGAGGAACCGGTGACGCCCGAAACGGGGCGGTTTCGCGCTTCCTCTTAGACTCTCGATATGAGCCAGACGTGCCGAATCGTCGCCCTCGGCGGCCTTGGAGAGGTGGGCAAGAACATGACCCTGATCGAGTCCGAGGACTCGATCCTCATCATCGACGCCGGGCTCGCCTTCCCCAGGGACGAGCATCTCGGAGTCGACCTCGTCCTCCCGGACTTCGCCTACCTCCGCGAGCGCGCCGGGGCCGTGTGCGCGCTCGTCCTGACGCACGGCCACGAGGACCACGTCGGCGGCCTCCCGTACCTCCTGCGAGAGGTGGACGTGCCGGAGCTCTGGGCCACGCGGCTCACCCTCGGGCTCGTGAAGTCGAAGCTCGACGAGCACGGACTCATGCGTGCCGCGGAGCTGCGCGAGGTCCATCCCGACGATCCACCTCGCGAGATCGGCCCATTCCGCGTCTCGTTCGTGCGCATGGCGCACTCGATTCCCGACTCGGTCGCGGTCGTCGTCGAGACGCCCGCGGGCCGGATCGTGCACACGGGCGACTACAAGCTCGACCACACGCCGGTCGACGGTCTGAAGACGGACGTCGGCCGGCTCGCCCAGCTCGGCAACGACGGCGTCGACCTCCTGCTCGGCGACTCGACGAACGCGGAGCGGCCTGGCATGACCCTCTCGGAGCGCGTCGTCGGAGAGGCGTTCCGTCAGATCATCCCGCTGAGACACGGACGGATCCTCGTCTCGTCGTTCGCCTCGAACGTCCACCGGATGCAGCAGGCGATCGACGTAGCCGTCTCCGTCGGGCGGAAGGTGTGCGTGGTCGGCCGCTCGATGCGGAAGAACGTGAACATCGCGCGCAACCTCGGCTACATGGACGTTCCCGAGGGAGTGCTCGTGCGACCGGTCGAGCTCGAAGAGCTCTCTCCGCACGAGCAGATGATCCTCTGCACCGGCTCGCAGGGCGAGCCGCTCTCGGCGCTGACGCGCATCGCCTATCACGACCATCCCGCGATCACTGTCGAGCGCGGCGACACGGTGATCATCTCGGCGAAGCCTGTGCCGGGCAACGAGCTCCGCGTCCACGACGCGATCAACCAGCTCGCCAAGGCCGGTGCCGAGGTCTTGCACCAGGAGATTGCCCCCGTGCACGTCTCCGGGCACGCCTGTGCCGAGGAGATCCGCACGGTGCTGTCGCTCCTGCGGCCGCGCAACGTCATGCCGATCCACGGCGAGTTCCGGATGCTGGCGGCGCACGCGCAGCTCGCGCGTGACGCGGGCGTCCCTGCGGACTCGATCGTGCTCGCCGAGAACGGCGCCGTCGTCGAGCTGACGCAGGGAGGCGGAGCGCGGATCGTGGACGAGGTCGAGTCCGGCGTCACGTTCGTCGACGGGCTCGGGGTCGGCGATGTGCACGACGTCGCGCTTCGGGACCGCCGGCGTCTCTCCGAGGACGGCGTGCTGATCATCGTCGCGACGCTCGGGTCGTCGAACGGCGGCGAGATCGGGCCGCCGGAGCTGATCTCCCGCGGCTTCGGCGACGACTCCGGCACGCTGCTCGACGAGCTCCGCGAGGAGGCGGACCGCGTCCTGCGCCACTGCCTCGCGGAAGACGTCTCGGAGATCAAGCTCCTCCAGGAGCACCTGCACGACGAGGTCGGCCAGCTCGTCTACGACCGGACACGCCGCCGGCCGATGATCCTGCCCGTCGTCGTCGAGGTGTGAGTGAGCGCTCTGCGGGCGAGAGAACCGAGCTGGCAGGACGTGATCGAGGACAACGCGGCGAACCGCGTGACGTGCCGGCGCCTCGTCGTCCAGCTCGGAGCATGCGAGGCCGCCGCGCTCGCCTTCTGCCGGTTGCTCGAGCGCTGGGCGCGCGGCGATGCCGCGCCGTCGACAGCGGGCGGACGGCAAGCGGCGCTCCGCCATGCCGCAGACCGCGTCGAGACCGCGCTCGTCGGCCTCGAGCGCCCGCTCGACCAGTACCTGCTGGAGCTCGAGGCGGACCGTGCCGAGGGCCGCTCCTGGTACGGCGGCCCGGGGGCCGGCGAGCTGATCGAGTGGGAGCCCGTGCTCCGACGCGCAGGCGTCGCCGCGTCGCCGATTCGCGTCGCCCAGACGTACCTCGAGCTCGCCGTGTTCGTGCGGGCGCTCCAGGGCCTCGCCGACCTCGCCCGTCTCGACGCCGGCCCGAGCCGCTCCACGCTCTGGGCCGGGCTGTTCGACCTGCGCGAGAACCTCGAGCACGCGGTCGAGGACCTCCGCGCGCTCGCCGCCTAGACGACCGGCCGGAGAGGGCTCGCGCTCGCTTGGGGCGCCGAGGCCCCCGCTATCGTCGTGCGGCGATGGCGAGCGTCTCGAGCGAGCTGCGCATGCCGGCGGTGGGGAGGAGATGGACCACGCTCGCCGCCCGCGCGTTCGGTGTGCTTCCGCCCTTGCTCGGCGCAGCGAGCGTCGGGGGACTCGCGGCGGCGAACGGCGGCTACTTCGCGGGCACATGCGCGTGGGCGTCGCTCGCGCTCATGTGGCTCGTCGTCCTCGCGCTGCTGCTGCGCTCCCAGGTCTACCTCGGCGCGCTCGGACTCGTGTTCGCCGCGTCGCTCACGCTCTTCGTCGGCTGGAGCGCGCTGTCGGTGCTCTGGACGAGCTCGGTGACGTTGACCATGTTCGACGTGCAGAAGCTGCTGGTCTACGTCGGGCTCGTGGCCGCCGCGTTGCTCGTCGTCGAGCGCCGAACGGTGCCGGGGCTGCTCGCAGGCGTGCTTGCCGGGATCGTCGTGGTCTGCGCGTACGCGCTCGCGACCCGGCTCTTCCCGGAGCGGTTCGGCGGCTTCGACCCGGTTTCCGGCTATCGGTTGACGACTCCGGTCGGGTACTGGAACGCACTCGGGATCTTCGCAGGGATCGGCATCGTCTTGGCGGCAGGATTCGCCGCCCGCGCCGTTCGCCCGGCCTGGCGTTCCGCAGCCGCGGCATCGCTGCCGCTGCTGATGGCGACGTTCTTCTTCACGTTCAGCCGCGGCGCCTGGATCGCACTTGCGCTCGGGATCGTCGCCGCATGCGTGCTCGATCCCCGCCGGTTGCAGCTGATCGCCGTGCTTCTCGTGCTCGCACCGTGCTCCGCGCTCAGTGTCGTCGTCGCCGACCGCTCGAGCGCGCTGACGACGACCACCGCGCTGCTCTCCGATGCGTCGCGCGAGGGCCACCGGCTCGCCGTCTGGATCGTCGTCCTGGCGGCGATCTCGGCAGGCATCGGCTACGCCTTCGCACTGCTCGAGACTCGAGTGCGCGTGCCGCACCGCGTCCGCGCGGTGTTCGCCGGCGTGCTCGTGCTCGCCGTCCTCGGCCTCGGCGCTGCGGTCTGGATCCATGAGGGCTCGCCTCGGTCGCTTGCGCGACGCGCATACGACTCGTTCCGCGCGCCACCGCAGGCGACGAACAGCAACCTCGCGGGACGCCTCCTCAGCCTGTCGTCGAACGGCCGGATCGACCTCTGGCGCGTCGCGTGGCACGAGTTCGAGGCCCATCCGGTCGACGGAGCAGGCGCGGGCACCTACCAGCAGGCCTGGTACGCGCACCGGCCGTATGCCTCGCACGCGCTGGACGCGCACGGCCTGTACCAGCAGACCCTGGGCGAGCTCGGCGCGATCGGCTTCGTCCTGCTCCTCGCAGCGTTGGTGGCACCGCTCGTGGCCGCGGTGCGAGCGCGGCGAAACCCGCTCGTGCCGGTCGCCCTGGGCGCCTACGTGGCGTTCCTCGTGCACAACGCCGTCGACTGGGACTGGCAGCTCACCGGAGTCGGGGGAGCCGGCCTGCTCTGCGCCGTCGCCCTCGTCGTCTGCGCGCCCCGCCGCCGTTCCCGGCTCGAGCTCGGGCTGCCCGTGAGGATCGCCGCGGTCACCGCGGCCCTCCTGCTCATGTCCTTCGCGTTCGTCACCGTGATGGCGAACGTGCCGCTCGGCTCTGCGCAGGCGGCCGCCGACCGGGGCGACTGGGCGGCGAGTGCCGCCGACGCGAGCAAGGCGAGACGATGGGCACCCTGGTCCTCGGAGCCGTTGCGGCTGCTGGGCGAGGCGCAGCTCGCCCAGGCGAAGATCGGCGCCGCCCGGAGGAGCTTCAGGACCGCGATCGCAAAGGATCCGCGGAGCTGGGAGCTCCGGGTGGACCTCGCGCTCGCGACCACCGGCGCCGACAAGCGGCGCGCGCTCGCGGCCGCAGAGCGCCTCGATCCTCGCGACGCGACCCTTCGCGAGCTCGTGCACACGCAGCTGATCCGTCGCGGCGTGTAAGGAAATCGAGCCGGTCGGCGGTAGTACGGGTGTGAGCAGTCCCGTCGCCGAGGATGGAGGGTCGCGTTGAAGTGGTTCCGGAAGCAGCGCAGCGGATTCGAGCCGCTCGAGCGACGGCTCAGGAGCAGCCGCCCGGAGCCCGGCCCCGAGTTCCTCCGGAGCATCGCGGCCAAGATCGAGCGGGAGGCGCCTGAGCCTGCCAAGGCGCCGGCGTTCCGGTATCGCGCCGTGGTCGCCGCTGCGATGACGGGCGTGCTGCTCGTCGTCGCGGCGGTCATGGGCGGCCTCAGCTACGCGTCCACCGCGAGCACCCACACCGCGGCCGCGATCTCACACGTGTTCACGTCGGGGGACCCGCACCCGGGCCACCCGGGCGGGAAGGACGACGGAGACGGGAACAACGACAACGGCACGCACGGGACGAACGACCAGGGCTGGAACGACCAGCACGGCTACCCCGGGTACGGCAAGGACAACCCCGCTCACCGCCAGTACATCGAGTTCGAGTTCGTGTGCCTCCGCGTGCCGCCCCGGCACCCGATCATCCACATCACCCTGCGCCTGCCGAAGGTGGCGGCGGATCGCCTCGTCGCCAACGGGCTCGCGACGAAAGGTCCCTGCTAGCGAGTCCCGGCCGGGGTCGCCGTCCGAACCCCGGCGTACCATCCGGGCCTCCGCAGCGCAGCGACCTTTTCGAGGGGTTCGAACGGCACAGGTCAGAGGCACTCCGGCGGTACACGGTCCGGCTCAGCTGAGTATTGTCCAGACGCGCTTGACACGAGTCCGGGCGGGACTGCGTCTTGCGTGCGGGGAGGAAGTCGGTGCGCGGGACTGAAGCAGCCCTCGTGCACTACCTGCGCGTGCTCCGACGCGGCCTCTGGCTCATCGTCTTCGCGGTCGTGCTCGTCACGGGCGCGGCGGTCTACGTCTCCATGCGCGAGCCGAAGGAGTACCAGTCGTCGGCCGACGTGCTCCTCAGCAACCAGAACCTCGCGACCAGCCTCTCGAACGTCCAGCAGCCGAGCTCGGAGGATCCAGCCCGCGTAGCCGCGACCCAGGCCGACGTCGCGGAGACGCCTGCCGTCGCCGGGCGCGCGCTCCAGCTCGCGGGCCTCCCGGGGCGGAGCACGCGGCAGCTCCTCTCGCACTCGTCCGTCTCGACCGGGTCCGAGACCGACATCCTCACGTTCTCCGTGACCGACCCGATCCCGGCGGTCGCCCAGCGCCTCGCCCAGGCGTACGCGACCGCCTACACGCGGTACCGCCGCCAGCTCGACACCGCCGCGATCGCGCAGGCCCTGAAGCAGGTCAACGCCCGCCTCGCACAACTCAAGGTCGCAGGGGGAGACGGCTCCTCCGAATACGCGAACCTGCTCGACAAGCAGCAGCAGTTGAGCACGCTCGAGGTGCTGCAGGGGTCGAACGCGCAGGTCGTCCGCTCGGCCGGCCACGCCGTCCAGACGCAGCCGAGGCCGCTCCGCAACGGCGTCCTCGCCGGCATGCTCGGGCTGCTGCTCGGCGTGGGGCTCGCCTTCTTGCGGGACGCGCTGAACACGCGGGTCCGCAACGCCGGCGAGGTGCAGGAGCTGCTCGACCTGCCGCTGCTCGCGCGGATCCCGGAGCCCGCGCGTCGCCTGCGCAACAAGAACCGGCTCGTGATGCTCAGCGAGCCGAACAGCCCTGCGGCGGAGTCGTACCGGATCCTCGCAACCAACCTCGACTTCGCGAACCTCGAGCGGAGCGCGCGCACGATCATGTTCACAAGCGCCCTGCGCGACGAGGGCAAGTCGACGACGGTCGCGAACCTCGCGGTCGCGCTCGCACGGGCCGGACGGCGCGTCATCCTCGTCGACCTCGATCTCCGCGCACCCTCGCTCGCGGGCTTCTTCTACCTCGACGACCGCAGGGGCTTGACGCACGTCGCGCTCGGCAAGCTGGAGCTGGACGACGCGCTCGCGCCGGTTCCGCTCGTCGAGCTCGACGGGAGTGAGCATCGCGCATCGCGCAACGGCTCCGCTCAGGGTGTACTGGAGGTGCTGCCCGTCGGCACGCAGCCGCCGAACCCGGCCGAGTTCGCCGGCTCGCACGCGCTCGCGGCCCTGCTCGCGGAGCTCGAGACCCGCGCGGACATCGTCCTGATCGACGCCGCGCCGATCCTGCACCTGAGCGACCCGATGATGCTCAGCTCGCGCGTCGACGCGCTGATCGTCGTCTCTCGGCTCACGCAGATCCGCCGGCCGGTGCTCGAGGAGCTGCACCGCGTCCTCGAGACGGCCCCGGTCACGAAGCTCGGCGTCGTCGTCACCGGAGCGAGCGAGCGCGAGTCCTACGGATACGGATACGGGTACGGCTACGGCGACAACCACGAGGTGACGACGGGCGCGGCGAGCCCGTGGCAGCCGGCCGCTTGAGCGTCACCGGCAACAGAACGATGAGCCTGCCGATCGCGGCGGAATCGCTCGCGCCCGACCGGCTTGCGGTGCACGACCGGGGCTGGCTCATGCGTCGGATGCTCCTGGTCGCCGATCTCGTTGCGTTGTCGACCTCGTTCGTCCTCGTCGACCTGATCTACCGCAGCGACGCGGGGCCGCACGACGCGGTCGCGCTCAACCGCGAGTTCCTGCTCTTCTTCCTCTCGCTTCCCTGCTGGATCGTGCTCGCGAAGCTCTACGGCCTCTACGACCTCGACGAGGAACGCGCGGACCACTCGACCGCCGACGAGCTCTTCGGCGTCTTCCACCTCGTCACGGTCGGCGCCTTCGTCTTCTACGCCGTCGCGTCGGTCACGCGGCTCGTCCAGCCGATACCGGCGAAGATCGTCACCTTCTGGGCGCTCGCGGTGGTGGCGATGACCTGCGGACGCGGGCTCGCGCGCATCGTCTCGCGCCGCCAAGGCGCGTACGTGCAGCGCACCGTGATCGTGGGTGCGGGCGACGTGGGCCAGCTCATCGCCCGCAAGGTGGCGCAGCACCGCGAGTACGGGATGGACGTTGTCGGCTTCGTCGACTCCGCGCCGAAGGACCAGCAGGCGGGTCTCGGCGAGCTGAAGCTCCTCGGGACCCCGGACGACCTGCCGGCGCTCGTCGAGAGCCGCGGGATCGACCGAGTCATCGTCGCCTTCTCGAACGACGGGCACGAGCAGACGCTCGACCTGATCCGCACGCTCGCCGCCCTCGACGTCTGTATCGACGTCGTCCCGCGCCTCTTCCCTGTCGTGGGCCAGAGCGTCGGCGTGCACAGCATCGAGGGGCTCTCGCTCGTCGCATTGCCGAGGGTCCGGCTCTCGCGATCGACGCTGCTGCTCAAGCGGTCGGTGGACGTGTCGGTGGCGCTCGTCAGCCTCATCCTCCTGTCGCCTGTGCTCGCGCTTTTCGCGCTGAGGATCAAGCGGGACTCTCCGGGACCGGTGTTTTTCAGGCAGACGCGGATCGGGGCGGGAGGGGACCCGTTCCGGATGTTCAAGTTCCGGACGATGCGCGCCGACGCAGACGCGCGGAAGGACGACGTCGCAGGACTGAACAAGCACGCCCACGAGCTCGGAGACACGCGCATGTTCAAGGTGCCCGACGACCCGCGCGTCACGAGCTTCGGCCGGTTCCTGCGGCGCTACTCGCTCGACGAGCTGCCGCAGCTGATCAACGTCCTCCGCGGTGAGATGAGCCTCGTCGGCCCGCGGCCGCTGATCCCGGACGAGGATCGCCACGTGACCGACTGGCGGCGCCGGCGCCTGCTCGTCAGGCCCGGGATGACAGGCCCGTGGCAGGTGCTCGGCCGGGACGACCTCTCGTTCGAGGAGATGGTCGAGCTCGACTATCGCTACGTCGCGGGCTGGTCGCTCGTCAACGACCTCAGCCTCGTGCTGCGGACGTTTCCAGCGATCGTCCGGGAGCGAGCGGCGTATTGAGCGTCGCTCTCGTACATCGCCCGCGTGCGGGAAGCTGCCGCGTGCTCGGCGTCGACTGCTTCGTCGGCGACCTGCGCGCGGCGGCAGAGGCGGTGGTCGAGCGATCTCGGTCGGGGCGAGGCGGCTACGCGTGTCTCGGGAACGCGCACGTCCTGGTAACTGCGCAGCACGACGCGCAACTGCGACGAGCACTCGACGAGGCGTGGGTCGTCTTTCCGGACGGTGCGCCCGTCGCCTGGCTGCAGCGGCGACTCGGCGACCACGGAGCGCAGAGAGTCGGGGGGCCGGATTTGATGCCGCTCGTCATCGCGTCGGGGGTTCCGGCCGGTGTGCGCCACTTCCTCCTCGGCTCGACAGCCGATGTGCTCACGCGACTCCAGTGGAATCTCGAACACGCCTATCCGGGTTCGCGAATCGTCGGCGCCTACTCGCCGTCGAGACGCGACGTCGACGCCGCCGAGCCGCAGATCGTCGAGCACATTCGCGCCAGAAGTCCTGACATCGTGTGGTGCGCCTTCGGAGCTCCTCGTCAGGAGCTCTGGATGTCTCGGCATGTGCGCGAGATCACACCGGCCACATTGGTCGGCGTTGGGGCGGCGTTCGACTTCATCGCCGGCACGAAACCGCGCGCTCCGGCATGGATGCAGCGCGGTGGACTCGAGTGGCTGCATCGGTTTGGCGCGGAGCCGAGAAGGCTCGGCAGCCGATATCTCCGTACGAACACGGAGTTCGTATTGCGTGCGGCCGGCGAGGTCGGAGCGAGGCGGAGCGACTCTTCTCACCCCAGCGTCGACACGGGATGAAGAGTAGTCCGGCTCGCCTGCGCCCTTACCGATTCGTTTCGGGTAGACGCGCATGACTGGCGGACACCTACACATCCTGATGGCGGCAGGCGTGTTTCTCGCCGCTTCCGTGGCGCTTGTCTACTTCGTTTGCCGAAGCCAACTCTTCGCAGCGACCCTCGTCCTGCTCATGTTTCTACTCACGGACGCGATCAGAGATCAATTCTCGCTCTCGGTGACGGTCAGTGGATTCCGGGTCTCTGCAGTCGATATCTTTTGCACAGTACTCATAGTTATCGCGGCGTTTCGCAGCGTTACGGTCGGCGTCGACAACGCTTTGCTCGGCATCGGCTGGGCTCTCGCTTTACTTCTCGTCTTCCACGCTGCTCGCGGGGTTGCGGACTTCGGCTTCCAGACGGCTGTCAACAGCGTCCGGCCATGGCTCTACTTCCTTGCACCGCTCCTTTTTGCGTCGACGGTTCCAGTTCCGTGGGGAAATCGAGTCTGGCGGCTCATCGCATGTACGGGCCTCGTACTCGTTGTCGTCAGCGTTCCGTATTTCTTTGCTGACGGCATTCATCCCGCCTCTCGCCTTGTCGTTCGAAACGGGCACCTCATCAGCGATCGGCCAGTAACCGCGTCGGGGGCGCTCGTGATTCTTATGACGGTGGTCCTCCTTCTGGCCTCACGCCGACTGTCTCCTCGCGCGCGCATCTTTTGGGCGGCGGTTGCCGTGGCCGACATCATCGCTCTTGAGCAACGAACCGTGTGGGTCGCCTCACTCGCAATCGGGCTCGTGGGTTTCGTGGCGTGGTCGCGAAGACGACTTCCCCAGGACGAGAGACTCGTGTCGGGAGCCACGGGTGTTCTCCTCATCACTGCCCCGATTGCGCTCTTCGGTTTCTTCGCGGACAAGTCGTTCCGGGCTTCCTTGGCTGAAACGACGGCCAAGAACAGCACCTTTAGCTGGCGGACGCAAAGCTGGCAGGAACTCGTCTCTAGCCATCACTCCGCGCTTGACATCGCCTCAGGAGGACCAGCCGGCGCAAGCTGGGCGCGTGCGGTGAACGGCATTCTTGTGACCCAGGCTCCGCATGATGCCTTCGTGGAGGCGTTCCTTCGGTTCGGTGTGCCGGGAGTCGCGCTCTTCGGAGGGCTATTGATCGCCCTTTGGTCAAGACGGACGGCTCTGGGGGCGTCGAACGTGCTGCCCGCAAGCGCTGTCGGACTCATCTTGATCGCTCAGGTCGTGTTCTCTGTGACCTACACGCTCGGGCCAGTCCAAGGCCTCATCCTTGGGATCTTCATCTCAACCCTCTCGCTCGAACGAGCCAAGGCTCGCTATCGGGTACCAGCAAGAGGCCAGGATGGGCGAGCAGGTCACATTGCGATGGGGCATCAGTGAGGCTCACGGCTGTCCTGACCAGCCACAACCGTCGCGATTTCACGCTCGCCTGTCTGCACTCGTTCTACCGTCAACAGGTTCCGCCGTCGGTCGTGCTCAACGCAGTACTGGTGGACGACGGCAGCAGCGACGGAACCGAGGAAGCGGTGCGCCACTGGTTCCCAGAGGCGACGGTGATTCGCGGGTCAGGCGATCTCTTCTGGGCCCGAGGGATGGCTCTCGCCGAGCGGATCGCAGCTTCAGCCAATCCCGACTACTTCTTGTGGCTCAACGACGACGTAACTTTGGACAGGGACGCCGTTCGAAGATTGCTTGCTGCAGAGGAGACGGTCGGGGCAGCCGGGTGTGTCGTCGTCGGGGCGGTTCGGGATCCGTCAACGGCCGAGGTGACCTACTCGGGTGTCCGACGCCGCGGGTTCCACCCACTTCGAGTAGACATCGTCGAGCCTCGATCAGAACCACAGCCCGTCGAGATGTTCCACGGAAACGTCGTCCTCGTCTCGCATGGTGCATCTCGCGTCATCGGCCCGATCGACGGTCGCTTCTCTC
>DASPSY010000081.1:0-85561 GCA_035623685.1 Gaiellaceae bacterium | reverse complement strand
GTCGACGCCGAAGTAGTCGCCGATGAACCCTCCCGGCTGGCAGATGCAGAGGAAGTGCGCCGACGAGAGCTGCGGGTCCCACGTGTTCGGCGACAGTCGGATGTTGTGGCCGATCGGCTGGAGGCCAGCCCGGTAGAGCTGGACCGCGGTGTTGATGCACCAGTCGACGCGCCGGTACGGAGCCGCCGGGTCGAATTGGAGCCCTGCGGCCTTCGCGGCGGCAGTGCCCTGTGCGGGGCACGCCAGCCGCCGGTCGTAGAAGGCGACCGCGACGGTGCCGCCCGGAGCGGCGACGATATTCGGTTGTAACGCTTCACCCGGCCCGCGGCTGTCGTCGACGCGGATCGGCTTGCGCCACGTGCGTCCGCCGTTGAACGACGAAGCGAGCAGGACCTCGGCACCCTTCTTCACGTCCTGCTCGTAGGCGATGTACAGCGGGTAGGCGCCACGCACCCTGCGCTGCCCGACTGCGAACGCGATTCCGAACGCGCCGCGGAACGACGTGTTGTGGTACGCGGGCACCTCCTGCCGAGGGATCGCGAGGCGACGCGTCCACGTGACGCCGCCGTTCGTCGACGACAACACGCTGACGCGCGCCTCGAAGGTCTCCGCCTCAGGGCTGTCCTCGGCCGCTTCGACACCTTCGTGTACCCCGGACACGCTCGCCCAGACGGTGCCGTTCGGCGCGATGTGCGGCAGCGCATTGTTCTCTTCGAGACCTTCGGCGAGCCCAGGCAGGAACTTCGGCGTCGACCAGGGCGTGTGCGTTCCGTCCGGGTGCGCGTCCGCATAGGAGACGACGATCTTCAGGCGGCCGTCCGGCTTGGCGTCGGCGACGGCCCACATCACGTAGATGCGGCCGAAGTGTTTGCTCGCGCGGTTGTCGTCGATCGCGATCCACTGCTTGTCGAAGGTCGGCTCGCCGTCGAACGGGGCAGCGGCGACGTCGTCGGGCTTGCCCTGCACCGTCGTCAGCCACGCGTTGGCTGTCGTCGCACCGTGCGGGCGCACGGCGATGCCGACGGCGAAGCGCGGCAGGAACGGGTTCACGGCCGGATTGCCGACACGGTGGTTGCCGTTCGCGTCGTAGTCGAAGAGGTAGGGGAGGACGACGGCGTAGAAGTTCCCCCACGGATCGAACGCGCCCACCGGGTCGGAGTTGTCCGTCCACCCCTCGTAGCCTGGGATGTGGCCCTGGTCGGGCCACGTCTTGCCGCCGTCGAACGACTCGTAGAACCCGACGAGGTGGTTGTACCCCTCGGCGTTGACGAACCACTTGCTGATCCCGATCAAGTGCTTCGGGTTCGTCGGGTCGACGTGGATGTCGGACTCCGAGTGATCCTTGACGAGCAGCGCGGGACTGCTGACGTCCTGCGTCGCAAACGGCCCTGTGTCCTCTCCGGTCGTCGCTCCCGGGCAGGCTGTCGCGCCGCCGTCCGGAAATCCCTGGCTCGCCGGCAGCGAGGCGAAGTAGGGAACTTCCGGTGCGTAACAGCTGACGCGTTGCGTCGTCGCGAGCGTGCTCGTCACGTGCTTCTTCGCGTAGCTGGCCGCGAACGCCGCGTTCGACTGGTAGCCCTGCGGCGGGGCGGCAGCAGCCGATGCTGCGAAGACCCCGAGGCAGAGCGCCGCGAGTGCTGCCGTGCATCGCCTCACGTGCATGAGCATAGTGACGCCGTGGACGCGCGACGGTTCGTGGAACGGCTGGCGGCTGCGCGGATCGGCGCAACGCACAACTTCTACCGTGAGGGTGAGCGCGCCGCACTTTGCAGGGAGCGTCTGACCCGGTATCTCGACGAGCACGGCGGCACCTCCCTGCTGCTCGTGGGCGAGGCGCCGGGTTGGCGCGGAGCTCGCGTGTCCGGGCTGCCGTTCACGTCCGAGCGGCAGTTGACCGGAACGGGGCCGGCCGAGGCGACCGCCACGATCGTTCAGGACGCGCTTGCGGAGCTCGAGCTCGACGCGCTGTGCTGGAACGTCGTCCCGACGCATCCGGGCACCGCTCGCTCGAACCGTCGGCCGACAGGCGCCGAGGTGAGCGCGTCACGGCCGTTCCTCGAGGAGCTGAGCCGGCAGCGGCGGGTCGTAGCGGTCGGCCGTCTGGCGGAGCGCGTGACCGGTGCGCCGTACGTGAGGCACCCGTCCCACGGCGGCGCGGCGGCCTTTCGCGCGGGCTTGCTACGATTCCGCCCCGGCGGACGCCCTTCGTCCGCCTTTTTGTTCCGGTCCGTATTGCGATGAAGACATACAGCGCAAAGCCGGGCGAGATCGCCCGCGAGTGGTACCTGGTCGACGCCGAGGGACAGACGCTCGGCCGTCTGGCCACGCGCATCGCCGACGTGCTCCGCGGCAAGGGAAAGCCCGCGTTCACGCCGCACGTCGACACCGGTGACTTCGTCGTGGTGGTCAACGCGGAGAAGATCCACGTGACCGGCAACAAGCTCGACCAGAAGCGCTACTACCGCCACTCCGGCTATCCCGGTGGCATTCGCAGCAGGACGCTGCGCGAGCAGCTCGCGCGCCGGCCCGAAGAGGTGCTGCGCAAAGCGGTCAAGGGGATGCTTCCGAGGAACCGGCTCGCCCGGCGGCAGATCACGAAGCTGAAGATCTACGCGGGGCCGACACATCCGCACAGCCCGCAGTCGCCGAAGCCGCTGCCGCTGGAGAACGCATGAGCGAGATCGCGCAGTACCGGGGCACGGGCAAGCGGAAGACGTCGGTCGCTCGTGTGATCCTCCGGCCCGGAGACGGAACGACGTGGTTCAACGGCCGCACGATCGAGGAGTACTTCCCGCGCGCCGCGCACAGGACGATCGCGCTCGCACCGCTGAAGATCGCCGAGGCGGAAGGCACGTACGACATCCGCGTGCGCGTCCACGGCGGAGGTCCATCGGGTCAGGCTGGCGCCGTGCGTCACGGTGTCGCGCGCGCACTCGTCGAGGCCGATCCCAATCTGCGGATACCGCTGAAGCGCGCAGGCTTCCTCACGCGCGACGCGCGCCAGGTCGAGCGCAAGAAGGCCGGCCTGCACAAGGCGCGCAAGGCGCCGCAGTTCAGCAAGCGCTAGCGGCGCTGCCCGGTCTGCTCGTCGTCTCTTCTCGCTGCCCGTATCCTCCGCCGCCGTGACCAGGCGTTACTTCGGTACCGACGGTGTGCGCGGCGTCGTCGGCGGAAGCCTGACGATCGAGCTCGTCGAACGGCTCGGGAGCGCGGTTGCGACGTGGTCCGGCCGGGGCCGCGTCTTCGTCGGTCGCGACACACGCGCGTCGGGGCCCGAGCTCGAGCGCGCGCTCGCGCGCGGGATCGCGATGGCCGGCGGCTCGGCCGTGTTGAGCGGTGTGCTGCCGACACCCGCGGTGGCGTTGCTCGCACTCGACGTCGGTGCCGTCATCTCCGCCTCGCACAACCCGCCGGAGTACAACGGCGTGAAGCTCTTCGACGGTGAAGGGCGCAAGCTGACCGACGCGCAGGAGGAGGAGATCGAAGCGCTGCTCGATGCGCCTGCGCACGGCGGCGGCGAGATCGACGAGGTCGTCGTCGCCACGGACAGCTACCTCACACACGTGCTCGAGCGCTTCGGCTCGGACCTCTCGGGCGTGCGCATCGTCGTCGACTGCGCGAACGGCGCGTACTCCGGGATCGCACCGAAGGCGTTCGAGCAGCTCGGTGCGCAGGTGACGACGATCGGCGACTCGCCCGACGGCATGAACATCAACGTCGGCTGCGGCGCCACCGACCTACGTGCGCTGCAACACGCGGTGCCGAGCGCGGGTGCGCACCTGGGCGTCGCGTTCGACGGAGACGGCGACCGGATGCTCGCCGTCGACGAGCGCGGCGAGGTCGTGGACGGTGACCAGGTCGTCGCCGTGCTCGCGCTCGCGCACGAGGTGGAGCTCGTCGCCGTGACGACGATGACGAATCTCGGATTCCACAAGCTCATGGACGAGCACGGCATCCGCGTCGTCACCACCGACGTCGGCGATCGCTACGTGCTCGAGGCGCTCCGTCGGGAGGGTGGCATCCTCGGGGGCGAGCAGTCGGGTCACGTGATCTGGCTCGACGGCCACGTCACGGGTGACGGGCTTGTCGCCGCGCTCCTCCTCTGCCGCGAGCTCGGACGTGGTCCGCTCAGCGAGCTCGCCGGCGTGATGACTCGCTTTCCCCAGGCACGGGCGGACGTTCCGACGAGAGCCGGAAGGCTGACGCCGGACCTCATGGCGGAGGTCGACCGGGTCAACGCGGAGGTGGGCTCGCGGGGTCGCGTGGTCGTACGACCTTCCGGCACGGAGCCCGTCGTGAGGGTGCTCGCAGAGGCCCAGGACGAGGCTGAGGCGGAGGGTCTCTGTGCTACCATCGCGGCTCTCGTTCGACGGGAGCTCGGCTGACGTCTCCGACGCCGGAGGCGGCGAGAGGCCGGGCTCTTCCTCGTCTCACGGACGAGATTCCCCCAGCAAAAGCCGCAAATCTCAGCGTTTTCCGATCCCTTCCCCGACAGGAACGACGGGGCGGGCCAAGCGAGAGGAGCCTCGGGTGTGCGGGATCATCGGATACGTCGGGACGCGTGAGGCGAAGCCGCTCCTGCTGGGCGGTCTCGAGCGGCTCGAGTACCGCGGCTACGACTCGGCGGGGATCGTGCTGCACGAGCGCGACGCGCTCGACTACGTCCGCGCGGTCGGGAACCTCCAGTTCCTGAAGGACGCGGCGGGGACGAACGGATCGACGTCGCGGCACGGGCTCGGCCACACGCGCTGGGCGACGCACGGCGCAGTCAACGAGGAGAACGCCCACCCGCTGACCGGCTGCGACGACGGACGACTCGCGATCGTGCTCAACGGAATCGTGGAGAACTACCGCGAGCTCAAGGACTCACTCGCGGCCGACGGGCACTCGTTCAGCTCCGAGACCGATGCGGAAGTCGTCGTGCACCTGATCGAGCGCCACTATGACGGCGATCTCACGGTCGCTGTTCGAGCCGCGTACGCGGAGATCGAGGGACACTTCGCATTCGTCGTCATCCACCACGCACATCCTGGTCTGCTGGTCGGCGCGCGCCGCCAGTGCCCGCTCGTGGTCGGCGTCGGCGACGGAGAGATGTTCCTCGCCTCCTCGATCGCCGCGTTCCTGCGCGAGACGCGGCGCGTCCAGCTCCTCGAGGATGGGGAAGTGGTCGCGATCACGCCTGCGGGCGCCGTCTTCTACGGGCCTGACGGCGAGGTCGAGCACCGCGAGATCGAGCCGGTCGAGTGGGACGACGAGAGCGCGGAGAAGGGCGGCTTCGAGACCTTCATGCTGAAGGAGATCTACGACCAGCCGGAAGCGGTCAGCGAGACGATCGGCGACCGCGCGCGCAGAGGCAGGCTCGTGCTCGAAGGAATCGGCCTGAGCGAGCTCGAGATTCAGAACCTCCGCCGCATCGTCGTGGTCGCGTGCGGCACCGCGTACCACGCGGGCGTTGTCGGCCGCTACATCATCGAGGAGTGGGCGCGCGTCCCGGTCGAGCCGGACATCGCGTCCGAGTGGCGCTACCGCAATCCCGTCCTCTCGAAGGACACACTCGTGATCGGAATCTCGCAATCGGGCGAGACGGCCGACACGCTGGCGGCGATGCGGCTCGCTCGCGAGTCCGGAGCGCGCACGCTCGCGATCACGAACCTGATGGGAACGCAGATCACGCGTGAGGCGGACGCGGTGCTGTACACGCGCTGCGGGCTCGAGGTCGGCGTCGCCGCGACGAAGACGTTCACGTCGCAGGTCGCGCTCCTCTCGCTGATCGCGCTGAAGCTCGCGCAGATCCGCAAGTCGCTGCCGGAGGCCGAGATCGAGTTCATCCTCGAGGAGCTGTACGACCTGCCCCAGAAGATGGAGCAGTTCCTCGACGGCGACCATCCCATCGAGGAGGTCGCCCAGCGGTACTTCGACAAGCCGTTCTTCCTCTACCTCGGGCGCCACATCGGCCTGCCGGTCGCGCTCGAGGGCGCGCTGAAGCTGAAGGAGATCTCCTACATCCCGACAGAGGCGTACTCGGCGGGGGAGATGAAGCACGGCCCGATCGCGCTGCTCGATGCCGACACGCCGGTCGTCGTCGTCGCGACCGACCAGAGGGTGATCTACGAGAAGGTCGTCTCGAACATCCAGGAGGTCCGTGCGCGGGGGGCGCACGTGATCGCGATCGCCACCGACGGCAACGAGGACATCCAGCACCACGCGGACGACGTCATCTACGTGCCGCGGACGCCCGCCTTCCTGCAGGCCGTGCTCGCGGTCCTGCCGCTCCAGCTGCTCGCGTACCGGATCGCGCGGCTGCGCGGCCTGAACGTCGACCAGCCCCGCAACCTGGCGAAGACGGTCACGGTCGAGTAGCGGTCCGCTCCGGCGGTATACCCTGCCGGGGTATGCACGCCGTCGCGGACGGGCTGCGCAACGCCCTCGAGATGCTCTGGGAGGTCGGCTGGGCGCTCGTCCTCGGCTTCCTCCTCTCGGCGGTCGTCCAGGCCTGGATCCCCCGGTCGCGGCTGGAACGGGCGCTCGGCGGCCGCGGCCCCCGCGAACTCGTCGTCTCGACCGCACTCGGGGCCGCGTCGTCGTCTTGTAGCTATGCGGCGATCGCGATCGGGAAGTCGCTGTTCCAGAAGGGCGTGAGCTTCGCCTCCGCGATGGTCTTCCAGTTCGCCTCGACGAACCTCGTCTTCGAGATCGGGATCGTCATGTGGGTGTTCCTCGGTTGGCAGTTCACGCTCGCCGAGTTCGTCGGTGGGATCTTCCTCGTCACCTTCATGTGGGCCGGCGTGCGGCTGTTCGTGTCGCGTCGGCTCGAGGAGGAGGGGCGTAGGCACGCGCAGGCGGCCGACACGGGCCATCAGCACCAGTCGGCGGGCGGGGCGGCGGGCTGGCGCCGGCGGCTCACGTCGGTCGACGCATGGTCGGACGTGGCGCACAACTTCCGCGGGGACTGGCAGATGCTGTGGAAGGAGATCGCGGCCGGCTTTCTGATCGCCGGTTTCATCGGGCTCCTGCCGATGTCGTTCTTCAACGGGCTGCTCGTCACCGGCGCGTCGCCGCTGCCGCAGTTGCTCGAGAACGTGCTCGTCGGACCGTTGATCGCGGCCCTCTCGTTCGTGTGCTCGGTCGGGAACATTCCGCTTGCCGCCGTGCTCTGGGCCGGCGGCAGCTCGTTCGGCGGCGTGCTCGCGTTCATCTACGCCGACCTGATCATCGTCCCGATCGTGCTTGCGTATCGGAAGTACTACGGCGGGGCGCTGACATGGCGTCTCGTCGCGATGATGTTCGCGGCGATCGTCGCCGCTGCGCTGGTCGTCGACGGGATCTTCTCGGCGGCCGGTTTGACGCCGACCGTGCGCCCGAGCATCGACTCGATCACGAGTCGAGGCATCGAGTGGAACGCCACGACGGCGCTCAACATCCTCTTCGGCTTCGTCGCTGCGGCGCTGTTCGGGTTGACGTTGCGGCGCGGCGAGCGCGATCCCGTCTGCCACATGGTCGTCGACAAGTCGAAGACGCCGTTCCGCAGCGTCGTCTCGGGGCGGACCTACTACTTCTGCAGCGAGTCGTGCAGGGAGCGATTCGAGGAAGGAGCGGCACACGCATGAAGGTCGGATACGTCGAGAGCAAGGACGCGCTGCTTCGGCGCCTGCGGCGCGTCGAAGGCCAGGTGCGGGGCATCGAGCGAATGGTCGAGGAGGAGCGGTACTGCATCGAGATCCTCGACCAGATCGCGGCGGCCCGGACGGCGTTGGAGCAGGTCGGTCTCAAGCTGCTCGAGGACCACGCGCGCCACTGCGTCAAGAGCGGACGGGCGGACGTGGACGAGCTGCTGCGCGCCGTCGAGCGTTTCGCCAAGGTCCGCTAGCGGGCGGCTCGTCGCTCACTCGTCCGGCGGGCGACGGAGTCGCTTCAGCCGCGACTGACGCCGCTTCTGCTCCAGACGTCGCTCGCGCGACGCGGCGCTCGGCGTCGTCGGGACGCGACGCCGCTCCACACGCAGGGCGGCTCGAAGCTGCTCGACGACGCGCTCCACCGCGAGCTCGCGGTTCCTCGACTGGCTCCGCTCATCCTGCGCGACGGCGCGGATCCGTGGGCCCGTCCGCGCGAGCACGCGTCGCTTCTGCAGGTCCGTGAGTGCCCCGGAGGCCTCGACGTCGAAGATCGCCTCGACGCGCGTCTCGGACTTCTGTGCGTGCTGGCCGCCCGGTCCGCTCGACCGGGAGAACCGCAGCTCGATCTCGCCGAGCGGGATGACGACCGAGCGCGTGACCCGGATAGAGTCGCCGTCCATGGCGGCGATTCTCCTCGACGTCGACGGCGTCCTGCACGTCTCGGGCGATCCGATCGCCGGCGCGGCGGAGGCCGTGCGCCGGCTGCGGGAGAACGGCCACCGGCTCCGGTTCGTCACCAACAACACGACGCGCTCGCGCGCGCAGCTGGCCGGGGAGCTGCGAGGGATGGGCGTCGCGCTCGACGACGAGGAGCTGCAGACCACGCCGCGTGCGGCCGCGCACGCGCTTGCGGGCAAGCGCGTGCTCGCTCTGACCATGCACGCGATCGTGCAGGACCTGGAAGGCATCGAGTTCGTCGGCGAGGGCGCGGATGCCGTCCTGATGGGCGGCGCGGACGAGACGCCTGAGACGAATCTCGTGTTCTCGTTCATGAATCTCGCGCGCGCGTTCCACGAGCTCCAGGCCGGCGCCGAGCTGTACTGCCTGCATCGGAACCGCTGGTGGCAGACGAAACAGGGGCCGCTGCTCGACGCAGGTGCGTTCGTCGCTGGGCTCGAGTACGCGGCGGACACGGAGGCGATCGTCCTCGGCAAGCCGTCGCCAGCGTACTTCGCCGCTGCTCTCGCGGCACTCGACGCGGACGCAGGCATGACCTGGATGGTCGGGGACGACCTCGAGGCGGACATCGCGGGCGCGCAGGCGTATGGGATGAAGACGGTGCTCGTGCGCACCGGCATGTTTCGGCCCGACGACGTCGAGCGTAGCCGGATCCGCCCCGACGCGATCGTCTCCTCGATCGCACAGCTCCCCGACTGGCTGGAGGCGAACGCGTGACGCGTGTCGGCGTCGATCTGATCGAGATCGCACGCATCCGCCGTGCGCTCGAGCGCTATCCGCGCTTTCGCGAGCGCTGCTTCACCGAGACCGAGCGAGCATACTGCGACTCACGCTCGAACCCGGCCCAGTCGTACGCCGGACGCTTCGCCGGGAAAGAGGCGGTCGGCAAGGCGCTCGGCGTCGGCGTCGCCCGCGCCTTCGCGTGGAAAGAGATCGAGATCGCCGGGCGGCCGAAGCCGTCCGTTGTGCTGGCCGGACGCGTGCTCGCGCGTGCCGAGGCCGCGGGAGCGGGTCGCATCGATCTCTCGATGACGCACTCGCGGGAGCTGGCGAACGCGGTCGCAGTGGTCGAGGTCGATTGATGTTCGAGCCGCTCTACACCGCCGATGAGATGCGCGCCGCAGAGGCAGGTCACGACGTCGCGGAGCTGATGGAGCGCGCCGGGCGCGAGGTGGCCGAGTACGTGCTCGAGGAGTACGGCGACGAGTCCGTCACGATCGTCTGCGGCCCCGGGAACAACGGCGGCGACGGCCGCGTCGCGGCACGGGTGCTGCGCGAGGCCGACCTCGACGTGCGCGTCGTCGAGTCGAAGCCAGAAGGCGAGGACAAGAACCTCGGCTCGCCCGGCGTGATCGTCGACGCGCTGTTCGGCACCGGGTTCACGGGCGAGCCCAGGCCGGACGCCGCCCGTCTGATCGAGCAGATCAACGTAGCCGACGTGGATGTCGTCTCGGTGGACGTTCCGTCCGGTGTCGACGCATCGACGGGCGAGGTCGCGGGCGTGGCGGTCGAGGCAGTGGCGACGATCGCGTTCCACGGCGACAAGGTCGGGCTCGTGGTCACGCCCGGCGCGTTCCACGCCGGCGAGGTCGAGATCGTCGACATCGGCCTCGAGGAGCAGGAGACCGAGCACGCCCGGCCGACGCGGGAGCTGCTGGAGCTCGTGCCGCACCGGTCGCACCGCGACACGAAGTACACGGCCGGCTCGGTGCTCGTGGTCGGCGGCGCACCCGGCTACACAGGCGCGGCCTGCCTGTCGGCGCGCGCGGCCTTCCGCGCAGACGCCGGCTACGTGGCCGTGGCCGCGCCGCGCGAATCTCTGCCGGTGCTCGAGACGCAGTTGCTTGAAGCCGTGAAACGTCCGCTGGACGACGTCTGGGGAGCAGTGGAGCGGGCGCGTGCCCTCGCGCTCGGCCCTGGGCTCGGTCGCTCCGAGGAGACGAAGACGCTGGTGCACCGGCTCCTCGAGGAGACCGACCGCCCTGCGGTCGTGGATGCAGACGCGCTGTGGGAGCTCGAGCCGTTTACGCGAGACGCGCCGACGGTGCTGACCCCGCATTCCGGGGAGCTCGGCCGCCTGCTCGACGTCGACGCGGCATGGATCGACGCTCACCGGCTTGAGGCGGCGCATCGTGCGGTCGAGCGGTTCGGCTGCGTCGTCCTGTTGAAGGGGGAGGGGACGATCGTCGCCGCGCCCGGCGAGCAGGTGCTCGTCTGCGAGGGCTTCCCGTCGCTGGCCACGGCGGGGACGGGCGACGTGCTCACGGGCATCGTTGGCTCCTTCCTCGCAAAGGGAATGGACGCGCGGCTCGCGGCCGCCGCCGCGGCGGTCGCGCATGCGGAGGCGGCGGCGGAGGCGCCGCAGGAGGCAGGGCTCGTCGCGTCGGACGTGGTCGAGATGCTTCCGTACGTGCTCGCCGCCTAGCGGCGAGGCTCGCTGCGTGCACCGCTCGGAGCTCACGATCGATCTCGGCGCCCTGCGCCGAAACGTGAGGACACTCGTCCGGACGCTCGACGGAGCGGAGCTCTGGGCGGTCGTGAAAGCGGACGGCTACGGGCACGGCGCGGTCGACGTCGCCGCGGCCGCGCTCGGCGCGGGGGCGACCGCCGTCTGCGTCGCGACGGTGCCCGAGGGTCTCGCGCTGAGGCAGGAGCTCGGAGGTGTCCGAATCCTCGTGCTCGGCCCCGCGGCGACCTCGCGCGAGATCGCACAGGCGCGCGAGGCGGAGCTCGAGCTCGCGATCGGTTCCGGCGAGATCCCGGAGGGCGTTCGCGTGCACGTGAAGCTCGAGACCGGAATGCACCGCTACGGCCTCTCGGAGCTGCCGACGCTCGGTGACGGCGTCGTCGGGCTGATGACTCACCTGGCCACGGCCGACAGCGACGAGGCGTTCGCGCGCGAGCAGCTCGATCGCTTCCTCGGCGCAACGGCCGAGCACTCGCAGCTCACACGGCACGCGGCGAACAGCGCCGCGGCGCTCGGCATTCCGGAGGCGCGTCTCGATGCAGCGCGCTGCGGCATCGCGATCTACGGCCTGTCCCCCTTCGGCGCGGACCCGGCAGACCACGGGCTCGAGCCAGTGCTCTCGTGGCAGAGCATGCTCGCGCAGGTCAAGCGCCTGCAGGCCGGCGAGAGCACGGGCTACGGGCGCCGATTCGTCGCCGAGCGCCCGACGTGGATCGGCCTCGTCCCGGTCGGCTACGGAGACGGCTTCCGGCGCGACCTCACCGGGACCGAGGTCCGAGTCGCCGGCGAGCCCCGGCGCGTCGTCGGCACGATCTCGATGGACTCCTTCGCCGTCGAGCTCGACCGCGAGCTGCCGGTGGGAACGCCGGTCGTGCTCCTGGGGCACGGCGTGCTCGCCGAGGCGCACGCTCGCGTCGGCGACACGATCAACTACGAGATCGTGTGCGGCATCACCTCGGATCCGCGTCGCGCCAGACGGAGCGTTGTCGATGGATGAGCTCGTGCGCAGTGTGCTGGCGGACGAGGAGGCGTGGTTCGTCGGCGGGGCCGTTCGCGACGAGCTGCTCGGCCGTCCGATCGTGGACGTCGACGTCGTCTGCGCCAGGCCGGAGGACGCCGCGCGCCGATACGCGGGCAGCTCGGGTGGAGCGCCATTCGCGCTCTCGGAGAGACACGCTTCGTGGCGCGTCGTCCTCGGCGGCCGGACGGTCGACTTCACGCCGGTGCACGGTTCGATCCAGTCCGACCTCGCGCGCCGCGACTTCACGATCAACGCGATCGCGGTTCCGGTCGGGGGCGGCGAGACCCTCGATCCGAGCGGCGGACGTGAGGACCTCCAGCTGCGACTCGTGCGCGCCGTGTCGGAGACGATCTTCGAGGACGATCCGCTGCGTCTTCTCCGCGCCGTGCGGCTGGAGGACGAGCTCGGCTTTCGGCTGGCGCCGCTGACGGAGGAGCTCGTCCGCATGCACGTGCGCCTCGTCTCCCAGGCGGCGGGCGAGCGCGTGCTTGCCGAGCTCGAGCGGATGAGCCTGGGCGGCTACCGTCGCCTCGACGAGCTCGGGCTGCTCGCGGAGCTCGGCGGCAGCCTCGACGAGCGGCTCGAGCGGTTCGACTCGCCGCGGTACCGGCTCGTCGCCGCGTTCGGAGACGGCATCCGACGACTGCCCGTCTCCGTCGAGACGCGCCGCTATGCGCGCGCGCTCCTCAGGGCCGAACGGCCGCAGAACGGGGCTCGGCGCGCGATCCACCGTTTCCGGCGCGCGACGGAGCCGTGGGCGCTCGACGCGCTCGCATGGGTCGGCGCGGAGGAGCTGGTTGCTGCGGTCGAGGAGGCTCGGGCCGAAGACTTCGACGACGTGCTCGTCCGTGGAGACGAGCTCGGCCTACCACCCGGCCCCGAGATCGGCAGGCTGCTCCACCTCGTCGCGGAGGAGCGCGCTGCTGGCACGATCTCGACCAGAGAGGAGGCGCTCGAGCTGGTGAGACGGGAGACGAGGACCACGTGACGAACATCGACGACGTCCGCCGCCGCTTCGGCGAGACCGCGGCACGGTACGCGGAGCACACCGCGGAGCACGTCGGGGAGGTCAGCGAGAGGCTCGAGCGCTACCTCAACCTGCGCGGCGACGAGCGCGCGCTCGACGTGGGCACAGGTGCCGGGACGCTCGCCATCGCGCTCGCGCCGCTCGTTCGCGAAGTGATCGGAGTCGACGTCGTGCCGGAGCTGTTGGAAGCTGCGCGCGGGCTCGCTCCCGAGAACGTGACCTTCCAGGAGGCGGACGCGACGTCGCTGCCGTTCGAGGCGTACTGGTTCGACGTGGTCGGGACTCGACGGACGCTGCACCACGTGGCCCGGCCGGAGCTCGTGATGGCGGAGATCTCCCGCGTCGCGAAGCTTGGCGCCGTCGTCGTCGTCGAGGACCAGGTCGCTCCGATCGACCCGCTCGCCGCGCTCGCGCTCGACCGGTTCGAGAGCGCCCGCGATCCGTCGCACGTCCGCACGCTGCCCGACGTGGACCTGCGCCAGCTGTTCGAGGTGAACGGTCTCTCGCTCGAGCAGACGCACGTCGAGCGCGAGGTCCGGCCGCTCGAGCCGTACTTGGATCTCGCCGGGTGCGAAGGACCGTCGCGCGAGGTCGCCAAGGGCCTGTCGCCGCAGGGCAGCGAGGAGTACACGGTCGACGCCGCGTTCTACGTCCTGCGCAAGCTCTACTAACGCTCGCCCGCGAACTGCACGATCGCCGCTCGCAGCGCCGCACGCTCCGAGCCGAGATCAGTGAACGCCCGCGCGAGCCGACGCTCGCCTTCCTCGGTCAGCCGCAGGTACGCGACCCGTGCGTCGGTCGACGACTGCTCGCGCTCGACGAGGCGTGCCTGCTCGGCGCGACGGACGAGCTCGGTCACGGTCGACTGCGCGAGCTGGAGCCGCTCGGACAGCTCCGTCACCGTCGAGCGTCCCGTGCCGTCGGGTGCCCCTTTGATCATCAGCAGCAGGAGGTAGCGCTGGGGCGTGAGGCCCGACGACTGCGCGATGCGCTCGGTGCGGCGCATGAAGCGGCGCAGCGCCGCGCGGAACTCGGCGACATGGATGACCTCCTCGAGGGGAAGCTGGGCGGCCACGCGGCCACGATTCTAGGTGGAGCCGCGGCGACCTCCCGCGACGCGGGCAAGGAGCCCGGGAGCAACGGCCTGTGCGATGGCGGCGATGCGGTACCACGCGGGCACGAACACCTCTCGCTCGTCCCGATCGACGGCGCGCAGCACGCGCCGCGCGACGTCCTCGGGCTCGATCACGGTGCGTCGGAGCCACGCAGGCCGCAGGACGGTGCGCTGCGGGAATCCCTCGGTCTCGACGAAGCCCGGGTTGATCGTGTGGACACGGATGCCACGCGGGCGGAGCTCGGCGGCCGCCGAACGGGAAAAGGCGAGCTGCGCGTGCTTCGAGGCGTTGTAGGGGCCGCTGCGCGCGAGCGCGACGGTTCCTGCCACGGAGACGACGTTCACGACGTCGGCGCGGCCGCGCGCCGCCTCGAGCGCCGGCAGGAACGCGCGGAGACACCAGACGCTGCCGAGGTAGTTGACGCGAGTGACCTCCTCGAGCCGGTCCGGGTCGATGTTCGTGAACCGTGCTCGTGCCGACATGCCGGCGTTGTTCACGAGCAGGTTGAGCTCGGCGTGCCGTGCCCGGACATGGGCCGCGGCACGCTCGACGTCCGCGCGGTCGCCGACGTCGCACACCTCGTAGGAAGCGTCGAGCTCGTCGGCGAGCCTGCGCAGGCGATCCTCCCGTCGCGCGAGCAAGACGCAGTCCCAGCCGTGCGTGGAAAGAGCCCGCGCGATCGCCTCGCCGATGCCGCTCGACGCGCCGGTGACGACTGCGGTGCGGCGGGCGTCGGCTACGAGCAGACCCGAATCGAGCGCGTGGCGGACACGTGCCTGCCGCGTGCGTCCGTCGCAAGCGCCTTCAGGACGTGACGACCGTGCGAGGTCGAGCCCACGTGCCAGGTGGTCGTGAACAGCCCGACGACTCCCTTACGGTCGACCGCCACGGGACGCCCGTCGACCGAGAACCGCACCGACCTGACCGCCGAGGTGGAGCTCGCGCCGACCGCAAGGCTCGCCGTCGTCGCGACGCAGCGGCCGCTCACGGGCTCGAGCCACGTCACCACCGGACCTGCGACCGCGCGGAAGGTGACCGACTCGACCCGCGTGTTCGGCATGGGGTTGTTGCCGATGGTGTTGAGGTTCTTCGACTCTTGGAAGTCCGACACCTCGAAGAACGCCTTGGTCTTGCCTACGGGGATGCGCGCTGCGTCCGCAGGGAGCGGGAAGACCGCGAGCCCGGTGACCGGGTCGTACGCGGCGGCGCCGACGATCACGCCGCGATAGCCGATCGAGAGCGACAGCGGGTCGACACCTGACTGCGTGTCGAGCGCGCGCGCGACGATCGTCGGCCTTCCGGCTGCGACGCGTTTGGTCAGGACTCGCGCGGACGGCGGCTTCAGGTCGTTCTGCCAGAAGCGCAGGACGTACGAGCCCGGAAAGCCCTGGTGCGTGAACGGATCGCTTCCGGAATCCACCGCGACGTAGAACTGCTGCTGGCGCGGGAACGACGAGCCGGCCGCGCCGATGTCGGCCAGGTAGTCGAACATCAGCTCGTTCTGGTTGACGGGAGTGCCGGCGTAGCCCTGCACGTCGTTCTCGTCTTTCGATCCGAGGAACCACGGATCGACGAGCGCGCCCGCCGACTCCTCCATCACCGACACGCCGATGTTCACGAGCGGCCGCTTGACGAGCCAGGAGTAGAGGTGTTCCGAGCCGCTCTCGTCCATCGGCGGCCCGACGTAGTCCGGCGGCGGGCCGAACGGCTCGCTCGGGCAGCAGTAGACACTGACGCGGCTCTGGCCGGCTGTGCTGCCCGTCTCCCGCGGCTTGATCTGCGTCGCGTCCATCGTCGCGAGCACGGGCTTCGCCACGACGAAAGCGTACGGGATCCGCCGCGTGTCGCTGCCCTTGTGCAGGACGATGAAGCCGTAGTCCTCACCCTGGGTGGCGCCCGCTGATGCGGCGGCCACCGCAGCGAAGTCGCCCTCGCCGCCGGGCGGTATGTCCACCTGGCCGGGAAGGTCGAGCGACGCGCCGGCGGTCGCGCTCTGCGGGTCGAGCGTGATCGTCCACGTGCCGGCGCCGTTGCCGGCGTCGGTGACGCGGACGAGCATGCCCTTGGTCTGCGCTCCGTGCGTGACGTCGAGGTCGCGGAAAGACAGCGACGCCGGGTCTGTGAGGACGAGCGGGCTCGCGGCGCGGACGAGATTCACGAGGCCACCGCCCTCGAGTGTGACCGGCGCCTCGACGGTACGAGGGGTGTCGGCCCACGCAGGACCCGCCGTCGACATCAGCGCGGACTTCACCTCCTGCGGCGTCCAGCTGGGGTGGAGCTCGAGCAGCAGCGCCGCAGACCCGGCGACCGCCGGCGTCGCCATGCTCGTCCCGCTGAAGACCGCGAACGGCGATCCGTCGTTCGACTCGGGCGGGACCGACGACAGCACCTGGGCGCCGACCGCGGAGATGTCCGGCTTCAGGATGTCCTGGAAGTCGGTCAACCCGGCCGAGGAGAAGTCCGTGATGATCCCGCTCCGTCCGGTCTCGACCTCCTGGATCGCCGAGCCGATCACGACCGGCGCCATGCCGTTGTGCGCATCGAGGTAGGTGCGGAGGTTCGCACCGTCGAGGTCGGCGATCATGGCGCCGGGAATCGGGAGTGCCTCGGGGATCGGGTCGGCTTCTCCCGATCGGTTGTCGACGACGAGGATCCCGATCGCGCCCGCGGCCTTCGCGCGCTGCGCCTTCGAGTCGAACGAGCAGTGTCCGCGGGAGACGAGCGCGATCACGCCGCGGAGGCTTCCTGCAGCGAGCGGCGTCTTCGCGGCGTTGTTCGGGTCGTTGTCTGGCCCGCACAGCCTCCGGTCGACAGCGCCTCCACCCGTCGCCGTCAGCGTCCCGATGTCGACCAGCTCGTGTGCCACGAGGCCGAACTCGCTCGGGAAGAACGCAGCGAGCGTGTCTTCTGCGACCGGGATGCCCGTGACCGAGTCGGGCGCGTCCTGCGCCTGTACGGCCATCGTCGGCGAGAACACGTGGAGGTTCGACGTCGCGGCGACGGTGATCGCGTCGGGGGCGGTCCCCGGCGAGCCGACCGTACCCAGTCCGAACATCTCACGGTCGTTGCCGGCAGCGATCACCGGGACGACGCCCGCGGCTGCGATGTTCTCGACCGCGTCGACGAGCGCGTCGTTCGCGGGCTCCGTCTCGGGAGCGCCGGCCGAGAAGTTGATCACGTTCATCCCGTCGTCGACCGCGGCCTCGAAGCCCGCGATCGTCTCGGGTGTGTCCGCGACGAGCTCGATCCCGAACGGCGTCGATATCGGCGTCGTGAACACGCGATAGCTTCCGATCTGAGCGCGCGGCGCGATCCCGGACAGTCCGCAGACGGCGGGGTGGTTCGGATCGGCGGGCGCGCAGGTTCCGCTGTCGCCCGCTGCGATGCCGGCCACGTGCGTGCCGTGATCCGCTGCCGGATCGAACGGGACCCGCTCGGCGGCGGTCGACGTCGGGCCGGGGAAGACGCGTGCGACGATGATCTTCGGCGTCGTGTACTTCGTCGATCCCTTCGGAAAGCCCGAGGGATACGAGAAGGAGCTCGGGTCGAAGAACGGGTTCCGGTAGTCGACGCCCTCGTCGACGATCCCGATCTTCATCCCGTCGCCTTTGGCGCCGGTCGCCGCCTGCAGCGCGTCGGCTGCGATCACGCTCGGACTGCGATTCGTGTCGACCGTGTAGCGGACGCTCGGATAGATCTTGTCGACGAAGCCGAGCGACGTCAGCGTCGCGAGCTTCGATGCAGGGAGCTCGACGGTGATCCCGTCGAGCACGACCTGAAACCGCTCTTGCACCTGCGCCTGGGGGATCGCCCGGCGGAGCTCGACGACGGCCCGGCGCTGCACGGCATCGACGCGCGCGACGTACTCGCGGGACGCAACGCTGTGCACGTCGAGCCGCCTGGTGGCGACCTCGCCGGCGAGGCTGCGCCCGAACGCGGCTGCGAGTGGCGGCAGCTTCAGTCCGACGATGACGCGGATCCGGTCGGGCCCTCGCGTCACGGCTACATGGATCCGCCCCGCGTGGACGCGAGGCACGGTGACGTCGCCGAACGTTCGACGGATCGGCATCAGTGCCCCTGCTGCCGGGAGGGCGGAGGCCAGCGCCGTCACGACCGCGAGCAGAAGGAACGAACGGCGCAAGGAAGCCCAATCTAGCGGAAGGGATTTATGCTCGCGCAATGACGGGTACCTACGACGGCAAGCGAGGTTTGGTTCTCGGCGTCGCGAACAGACGCTCGATCGCGTGGGCGATCGCACGGCGGCTCGCCGAGGGTGGCGCCGAGCTCGCGTTCACGTTTCAGGGCGACCGGATCGAGAAGAACGTGCGCGAGCTGGCCGAGTCGGTCGGCAGCCCGCTCGTCACCGGGTGCGACGTTCGTTCGGACGAGGACGTCGCGCGTGTCTTCGACGAGGTCGGCGCCCGTTTCGACGGCGGGATCGACCTGCTCGTCCACTCGGTCGCGTTCGCTGCGGCCGAGGATCTCGAGGGTCGCTTCACGGACACGCCGCGCGACCGGTTCTGGATGGCGCTCGACGTGAGCGCGTACTCGCTCGTCGCGTGCGCGAGGGCGGCGGAGCCGCTGATGGAGGCGCGCGGAGGCGGCTCGATCCTGACGATGACGTACCTGGGCGGCGAGCGTGCCGTGCCGCACTACAACGTGATGGGCGTTGCGAAGTCCGCGCTCGACGCGTCCGTGCGCTACCTCGCGTGGGACCTCGGGCAGAAGAACATCCGCGTCAACGCGATCTCGGCGGGGCCCGTGCGCACGCTCGCGGCCCGCTCGATCGCGGGGTTCCCGACGATGGAGGCGATCGTCGAGGAACGCTCGCCGCTCCACCGGCCGATCGACTCGGACGACGTCGGAGCAGCAGCCGCGTACCTCCTGTCGGACGATGCGCGCAACGTCACGGGGACGACGCTGTACGTCGACTCCGGGTATCACGCGATGGGTATGTAGTCGCCTTCGCGAGGCCGTCCGGAGAGCGGTCCAAGCTGCTCAGCATGTCCGCGCGCGACGAGCCCGGGCTTCCCGCTCCTCCGGTCGACCAACGTCGACTCCACGCGGCCGTTCGGGAGGCTCGCGCGGATGCTGCGCCGTTCGCACTCGTGGGAGCGGGAGTGCTGATCGCGCTGGCGCTCGTGAGCCGTCAAGCCCACTGGCACCTGCTCGGACGTCAGCTCTGGTGGATGTGGCTCGTCGTCGCTTTGCCCTACGTCCTCCTGTCGGCGGTGCTGCTGCTCGGCCCGGAACGGCTGGCGCGGCAGGAGCGGCGGCGCGAGCTCGTGATCGCGCTGCTCGCGCTCGTGTGGCTGTTCAGCGTCCTCGGTCTGGTGGTGCTCGTGGCTGCGCTCGTCGCTCCGTCGGGCGTGCACATCACCGGGACGCAACTGCTCTTCAGCGGCGGGACGGTCTGGTTCAGCGGCGTCGTCGCGTTCGGGCTCGCGTTCTGGGAGCTCGACTGTGGCGGCCCCGTCGCGCGTGCGCTCGCCGACGGACCGCGCAAGCCGGACTTCCAGTTCGCCCAGGACGACAATCCGAGTCTCGCCAGGGCGGACTGGTCGCCCCGGCTCTGGGACTACGTCTACACGTCGATGACGAACTCGATCGCCTTCAGCCCGACTGACACGATGCCGCTGACCCGGAGTGCGAAGACGCTGATGGCCGCCGGATCGATGCTGTCGGCGGTCACGCTGCTCCTCGTCACCGCTCGTGCGGTCAACATCCTCAAGTAGTTACACGACGACCGCCGCGGCGGCGGATGCCTCCGCTTCGGCGACCTCGTCGCTCACCGACTGGCGTCTCCTGATCACCGTCACGACCAACGCACCCGCGACGAGGTAGGCGGCGAGGATGACCAGCGACCTCGCGATGTCGTTACCACCGAAGTAGATCGTGTTGCGGACGGCCGTCGTGCCGGCCCCGGCGGGAAGGTACGGGCCGAACGTCCGCCAGAACGCCGGCAGGAACGGCGACGGCACCGTGCCGCCAGAGGCCGGCGCTCCGAAGATCACGAAGACGATCACGACGACGAGCGTTCCCGCGGGGCCGAGCACCGTCTGCAGTGCGGCGGTCGCGAACGCGACGGCGGTCATCACGAGCACGAACAGGCCCCAGAGCACGAAGAACTTCGACGTCGGGATCGCGCCGATGACCGGGCCCGCGAAGACGTCCGTGAACAGGGCCCCGATCACCGACACGAGAGCGAGTGATGCGAGTCGCCGCCGCCTCGTCGCGGGACCTCCAAAGGCGAGCCCGATCGTCGACGCGAGGTAGCCGCCGATGATGAGGGCCATGACGACGAGGAACGAGACGTTGCCGCTCGCATCTCTCGACGGGAGCGTGTGCACCTGGACGAGCGTGATCCGCTCGCCGACGGCGGCTCCGCCTGCTGCGAAGGCCGTGCCGAGCGCGGAAGCCATCGCGGCTCCGGCTGCGGGCGCGACGATCAACGTCGCCCCCGTCGGGCCAGAGACGAACGCCCCGTCGATCTTCCGCTTGTCGATCGCGTCGCGTGCTGCCGCCACGCTCGGATACGACGTGAGCTTCAGGGAGAACCGACGCCCGAGCGCGATCGGCAGTCGAGGCGAGCCGACGACGCCGAGAGGGACCTTGTGCGGCTTCGGCTCGTGCAGCGCGCCGACGTACGACAGGACGAACACGCCCTGGACCACGAGCACGACGCAGAGCGCGGCGATGAGGAGCGGAAGGCCGGTCAGCCTCGGCGCCCTTCTCGTGCTCGCGCTCGTGTTCCCACCGGACGCAGCGCTGTTGTCGTTCACGACGACGGACCGTAACCGAGCCTGCGCTCTCGCGCTGTTCCCGGGTCGTTCTAGGATGCGTCGTGGGGATCGAGCTGCGGCCGATGAGCGAGGCCGAGTTCGCGGACTGGCTACCGCGGGCGCGGAACGACTTTGCCGACGAGCTCGTCGGGTACGGAGGCGCCGATCCCGACGCGGCGCGGGCGAAGGCGCTCCGCGACTCGGAGGCGCTGTTCCCGGGAAGTGCTCCGTCGCCGGAGCAGCTCGTGTTCGTCGTCGAGGCCGACGGTGAGCGAGTCGGGGAGCTCTGGGTCGGAGAGCGGGTGGGCGACCTGCGACGCGGCGCCTTCGTCTGGAATGTCCGCATCGACGAGCGCCACCGCGGTCGCGGCTATGGTCGCGGAGCGATGCTCCTCGCCGAGGCGGTCGCGCGGCAACGCGGCTTGACGCACATCGCGTTGAACGTCACGGGCGACAACGCCATAGCAAGGGGTCTCTACCGCTCGCTCGGGTACAAGGAGACGTTCGTCACGATGGAGAAGGTTCTCGATCAGCGTGACGTCTAGCCGTTGCGGGACGGCGACGTGACGAGCGCCTGAAGCTCGAGCCCGACCTTGTGGCCCGGACCGGGCACGAGGTGCGGGACGTCGACGGTGATCACGTGCCAGCCGCGGCGCCCGAGCCGGAGCACCGGCCCTCGTTGCGGTTGCCCGTCGACGGTGAACGTCCGCCGCAGGGCCGAGGGCGCGAATCTCGGCTCGAGTCTGCCACCGCCGTAGTACCAGAAGGGTGCGTGCGGCTCGCTCATGAACTGACCCGAGCCGGTGTTCCCGTACCAGCCCTGGCAGAACACCGGCCGGTCCTGCGCGGGAGCGACGCCGCGTTGCGCCGCGGCGACGCGGCTCACGCCGCGCTCATACAGCGTCACCTGTCCGTTCGGCGACGACTCCGTCGGCTCGTAGCCGTGCGCGAGCAAGCCGTGGACGGCGAACCAGGAGCGATCGGGGACCGCGGAGTTGCGGACGTACAGTCCCTCGTGGACGGCGATCGTCCGGACGCCGAGCCGCTCGAGCAGCGCGGCGGTGTCGCCGCTCCAGTCCCCGCAGTTCAGCCGCTCGAGCCGACGCGCCGTGCTCTTCGCGACCTTGGGCGCGGTCGTCGAGTAGCCGCCGGGCCGCTGGACCTGCGCGGCCGTGTCGTACCAGAGGTAGACGCTGCCGGAGTCCACTCCGGGGTCGAAGACCGGCAGCTCGAGGAGCCGTCCCCGGACCGCGGCGACGGACTGCGGGTTGCCCGGGGCGGACCGACCGTAGACGCGGGCGTGTAGGTCGACGAACAGCAGCGCGATCGCGAGCACGCTGATCAGCGCAGTCCGACGAGCCTGTCCGAGCGCGTACGCGACGAGCCCGGCGAGGCAGAGGCACGCGATCGGCAACAGTCTCTCGGGGACCCGGGGAAACCGGAACGGCGGCAGCGCTTGCCAGAGCGCCGAGTAGAGCGGCAGACGCGTCCCGACCGCGAGCAGGATCGGGATCAGCGCGCCGAGGCCGAGGACGACCGCGAGCCCGATCCGGCGACTGCGGAAGAGGAGGACGAGCCCGGCCAGCGCGAGCAACGGCGTCAGCCAGCCGAGGTAGACGAACTGCTCGCTGCGCGCGTGGTCGACGTGGCGCGCGAGAAAGTCGCCCCAGCGCGCGGAGTAGAAGCTGATCTCGGTGAGCGAGCGGCCGCCGGCTTGGGTCGAGCCGACGATCACGGTCTGGCGAACGACGAGACCGGCGCCGATCCCGGCCACGGCGCACGCGAGCACGGGTACGACCCTGTTCCGCAGACGCACGAGCGCGTAGGCGAGGAAGAACGGAATCGCACCGAGCGCGAGATGCACCTGACCGGAGAGCGGGATCGTGGCGAGCGCTGCGCCGCCGACCAGCAGCCACCATGCGCTCCCTTTCCGCGCGCGCTCGACCGCCCAGAGCGACAGCGGCAGCATGATCGAGATCGGGCCGAGCAGGTGCCCGACGCTCTGCTGCACGCGGTACGGAGCGATCGCGAAGACGAGGCCGCCGGCGAGCGACGGTCCGCGCGGCAGTCCGAGCTCCCGCAGCCACATGCAGGCGAACAGCCCTGCGAGGACGTAGATCAGGAGCTGCGTCAGGTTCCACCCGACGACCAGGCCGAAGGCAGCGCTGAGCGGCCAGTAGACGAAGCCGAAGGGCCAGCCCGGGAAGTTCGGCTGCGCGCCCGCCTCGGGCCGGAACGAGTACGGGTCGAGCCACGGTGCGTGCCCGTGCTCGAGCTGATGGCCGACCAACCACCAGTGGTACAGCGTCTGCAGATGGTCGCCCGGCGACGCCTCACCGTGGCCCGGCGCGCCCCCGGAGAGGAAATCCGAGCGGAAGTGGATCACCGCAGGCCAGGTCGCGCTGACTCCCGCGGCGAGGTAGAGCGAGACCGCGAGCGCTACGAAGCCCGCGCGGCCGTCAGCAGCTCGTCGAAGTCGGGCACCTCCGTGTTCGCGTAGCCCCATGAGCCGCGGACCGTACCGTCCGCGTCGACGAGGAACGCACTTCGTCCGGCGACGTCGGCGAGGCCGCGGTACTCCTGCGCAACGTCGAACGCGCGGACCGCGTCGCCGTTCCAGTCGGAGAGCAGCGGGAAGTTCAGATCGAGCACCTGCGCCCACGCGATGTGCGTCCAGGGCGAATCACGGGAGACGCCGAACGGCCGCACACCCAGCTCCTCGAACTCCGCGCTCCTGTCACGCAGGAGCTCGAGCTCGTCCGTTCAGGTCGAAGTCCAGTCGAACAGGTAGAAGAGGAAGAGCGCACGACGGCCGTCGAGCACCTCGGCGATCGTCCTCCGTTCGTTCGGCCCGACCCAGACCGAGACGTCGGGAACCTGCCGTCCGGGCTCGAGCACTTCGAGCGACCCTAGTGCGCTGCCACGGGCACGTCGATCGCCTCGGTCGCGTCCGCGATCTCCGCGACGACCTCGACGATGTCGCGGTTGGCGTTGAAGATGCGAAGCTGCCGGTCGGCGCTATTGCCGCGCGCGAGGATGTCGCGCACGCCCTCGAGCTCGCCGTCCGAGCCGAGCTCGCGTGCGTGCGGCTCGATCTCCTTCAGCGTCCGACGGATGACCTGGGCGACCGGCACGCGGTTCCTTCGCCCGGTGGCGAGATCCATCACGGGAGCCTCGAGCCCGTAGCGGGCGGCGAGCCATTTGTTCTCGGCGGTGAGGATCCGGTGGTAGGACGGGATCTCCTCACCGCGCTCGTGCTGCTCGCAGTAGTGCTTCACGAGCGCCTGACAGTACGCCGTCAGCGCGATGACGTCGTCCAGTCGCGTGGTCGCGTCGCAGATCCGGATCTCGATCGTGCCGAGCCGGGGATGCGGACGGATGTCCCACCAGATGTGGGTGTAGTCCGGGATGCAGCCAGTCTTCTCGAGCTGGCCGACGACAGACGCGTAGTCGTCGTAGTCCTTGAACCGTGGTGGCGGCCCGGAGCGCGGGAACGCTGCGAACACCATCTGGCGCGACGACGCGAGCCCGGTCGGCTCGCCGCGCCAGAACGGCGACGATGCGGACAGGGCGAGCAGTTGGGCGAGGTGGGTCAGCAGGCCGTTGACGACCTTGATCGCCTTCTCCGGATCGTCGACGGCGACGTGGACGTGCATGCCGAAGATCAGCTCGCGGCGCGCGACGTACTGCAGCTGGTCGACGAGTGTGCGGTAGCGATCGCGGGCCGTGATGCGCTGGCGCTCGAAGAGCGAGAACGGATGCGTGCCCGCGGAGCCGACGCGCAGTCCCTGCGCGCGCGCCGTCTCGCACACGTAGCCGCGCAGCTTGCGCAGCTGGTCGGCGACGTCCGCGGCCGTCCGGCACACCGGCGTTGCAATCTCGAGCACCGACTGCATCAGCTCGGGCGCGATTCGCGCCTCGAGCTCGTGGCCGCTCACCGCGGCGAGGACGGTGTCGACGTGCTGGACGAGGTCGAACGTCTCGCAGTCGAGCAGCATGTACTCCTCCTCGACGCCGAGCGTGTACGGGTCGCCTGCGCCGAACTTGTGGTCGTAGACGCTGCCGCCTTCTGCGAAGCTCGCGCCCTTGCCGGTGATCGACGGCGGGTAGATCTGCTTGCTCATCGTCCCTCGGCGACGACCGCCTCGACCTCGATCTCCATCAGCCAGCGCGGATCGAGGAGCGCGCCGACGACGACGGTCGTGTTCGCAGGCCGGACGTCGGCGAACAACTCGCCGTGCGCGCGGCCGGCGCCCTCCCAGTGCGCGCCGTCCGTCAGGTACACGCGCGTGCGCACGACGTCCTTCGGGCCGGCATCCACCTCGGCGAGCGCCGCGACGATGATCTCGAAGCACCGTTTCGCCTGGCCGTATGCATCGCCGGGCGGGTCGGCATCGTCCTCCATGATCGGCGCCGTTCCCGCCACGTAGACGTGTTCCCCGACGCGGACGGCGCGCGAGTAGCCGGCGAGTGCGGCGTAGGGGGAGCGGGTGGGAACGAGGCGCCTTTCCATCGGGCTAGCATCGCCGCGTGGAGGCAATCCGGCAAGTGGAGACCTGGCCTGCCCCGAATGCCGCGGTGGCGGTTGTCCGCTCAGATGCCGATTCCGTCGCCGTCGGGGATCGCAGCCGCGAGTTTCGCTGGGCGTCGGTGACGAAGCTCGCCACGACGATGGCGGCGCTGGTCGCCGCAGAAGAAGGCTCGATCGACCTGGACGAGCAGGCGGGGCCAGAGGGCTCGACCGTGCGGCACCTGCTCGCGCACACGTCCGGCCTTCCCTTCGAGGCCGGGGGGCCGGTCAACCCGCCGGGCCGCCGGCGGATCTACTCGAACGTCGGGTTCGACGTGCTCGCCGAGCACGTCGAGGTCCGGGTCGAGATGCCGTTCGAGCGGTACCTGCGCGAGGCTGTCCTGCGCCCGCTCGGGATGCGGGCCGAGCTGCGCGGCTCCCCGGCGGCGGACCTGCACGGATCGCTCGACGACCTCGTGCTGCTCGCCAGGGAGCTGCAGGCACCGCGGCTCGTCGCGCCGGAGACGTTGTCGGAGGCGACGTCCGTGCAGTTCGCAGGGCTTGCGGGCGTCGTGCCGGACTTCGGCCGGTTCGACCCGAATGACTGGGGCCTCGGCTTCGAGCTCCGTGCTCACAAGGCGCCGCACTGGACGGGCGCGCTGAACTCCCCGCAGACGTTCGGGCACTTCGGCGGGAGCGGTGCCTTCGTCTGGGTCGACCCGGTTGCAGGCGTCACGCTCGTGTGCCTGACCGATCTCGAGTTCGGGCAGTGGGCGAAGGACGCGTGGCCTCGCCTTTCCGACGCTGTCATCCGGGAGGCTGGCGGCTAGACCGTCGGCCGCGCGGGCGGCTCATCGACCCTTAACCTCACAGGGGTAGAGATTCGAGCAATGCGACGTCGCCTCGCCGCCGTCCCGCTGGTCCTCCTCGCGGGCTGTTCGTCGGGCGGCGGGCAGACAGCCGTGCACAAGCAGTCGACACCGTCACAGGCCGTGCGCTCGCGACTCGTCACCGTCAGGCGGTTGGAGCCGGCGCAGCAGGTTCTCCACCTCCCGCCGGTCCCGGCCTGGCCGCTGCCGGGCTATCTGCTCGTCGCCGATCGCGACAACAACCGTGTCGTTCTCCTCAGCCCGTCGAAGCGCATCGTGTGGAGCTCCGGGCCGCTGCGCGGACCGGATGACGCGTTCTTCACTCCGGGCTACCGCTCGGTGATCACGAACGAGGAGTTCAACGACACGCTCACGGAGATGTCGCTGACGACGAAGCAGCCGATCTGGCGCTACGGGCACGACGCGGTCCCCGGCTCGAACTCCGGCTACCTGGACACGCCGGACGATGCGTACCGTCTGCCGAACGGCTCGACGACGACGGCGGACATCCGCAACTGTCGGATCGTCGTTCTTTCGCACAGCGAGCGCGTGCAGCGCGTGATCGGCGGGAGCTGCGTCCACGAGCCTCCGCGTGGCTTCGCCAGCCCGAACGGGGACACGCCGCTGCCAGACGGGGGTTTGCTCGTGACCGAGATCGGCCCCCCAGGCTGGATCGACCGGCTCGACCCGCGCGGGCGTCTCGTCTGGTCGGTCCAGTCACCGGTGCCCTATCCGAGCGACGCGCAGCTCCTCCCGGACGGCCGCATCCTGGTCGCGAGCTTCACGGTCCCCGGGACGATCGTCGAGCTCACGCGCACCGGCCGCGTGACGTGGTCGTTCGGTGCTCCGAGCGGTCCGAACATGCTTGCCAAGCCGTCGCTCGCCGTGCGGTTCCCCAATGGTCTCATTGCGGCGAACGACGACTACAACCAGCGCGTGATCCTGATCGATCCACGCACGAAAAGGATCGTCTGGCAGTACGGCCACACCGGCGTGTCCGGCTCGGCACCCGGCTATCTCGACAAGCCGGACGGCCTCGACTTCCTTCCTTCGGCGACCCGGGCCCGGCCGAGCGCCCCGACGACGACCGCGCGAACGGCGCCGGCCCCCCACGTCGTCGTCACCAAGGTCGGCTCGTTGCCTCGAGCCGCGTCGCGCCTTGCGGCAGTCGCGCTTCCGGACGGGCGGCTGGTCGTCCTCGGCGGGCTCGTCCGCGACACGTCCTCCGACGAGGTGCTGATCGGGCCGCCGCAGTCGCTCGCGGCCGGAGGCAGGCTCCCGATGCCGACGCACGACGACGCGGCCGTTCTCGCCGGCGGCCGGGTGTACCTCTACGGCGGCGGCCAGGCAGTGTCGTCCTCCGCCGTCGTGCGCGTCGACGGGGCCACCGGGACCGCGCGCACGATCGGGCAGCTCGCCGAACCGCTGTCGGATCTCGGTGCGGCAACGGTCGGTGCCGACTCGTACCTCGTCGGGGGATACACGGGCTCGCGCTTCGCGACGGCGATTCTTCGAGTTCGCGGAACGCGGATGACGGTGGTCGGCAGGCTGCCGCATGGGTTGCGCTACGCAGGCGTCGCCGCTCTCGGGAAGACGATCTACGTCGCCGGCGGGCTGACGCCGTCCGGAGCGACGACCGCGATCGATGCATTCGATCCGGCGACGGGAACCGTCCGGCGACTGGGTCGACTGCCAGAACCGCTCGCGCACGCGCCGCTCGTCGCGGCGAGCGGGGCGCTCTACCTGGTCGGTGGCCGACTGTCGGACGGCCGCGCAAGTGCGCGGATCCTCCGGATCGATCCGGTGACTGGCAGCGTGCGAGTTGTCGGCCGCCTACCGCAGCCTCTTGCCGATGCGGACGCGGTCGAGGTCCACGGCGGTGTGGTCGTCCTCGGCGGTGCCTCGACCTCGGCGAGCCGCGCGGTGCTCGAGTTCCGACCGCTCCCCTAGGAGTCGTCCGCAAAGAGCGGCCGCACGAACTCGTCGAACGTCGCTGCGTCACAGCTCGCGAGCGTCACCGGCGTGAGCGCGTGCACCGAGGCCGTGCGCGGGATGTGCATTGCGAGCGCGACCTCGCCGAAGTAGTCGCCTGGGCGCAGTACGCGTTGTGGGCCTCGCGCTTCCTGTGTCACGGTCAACATGCCGCGGAGGACGACGTAGAAGCGGTCGCCGTCTTCGCCCTCGGCGACGACTCCCGCGCCGGCAGGGAGGTCCTCGCGCCGCATGCGCTGAGCGAGGCGGAGCAGCGTCTCGCCCGGCAGCGACGCCAGCAAGCCGACTCGAGACAGCTCGTGCGCGGTCGCGCCGGCGGCCCGTGGGCTCATCTCGCGGTGCCTCGGTGCTGCTCGTTCCGATCGTGCATCGTTCGCTCGATGTCGTTGCTCGACGGGTGGATCTACTGTCCGCGCTGCGCCGGTCAGCTTACGCGGCACGGCGACCGGGTCGAGTGCGCCGAGTGCGGCTTCGTGCTGTACGGGCACTCGGCCGTCACGGCGAGCGCCTTGCCGGAAGACGACCAGGGTCGCCTGCTGCTCGCGCGACGCGGGGTCGAGCCCGATCGGGGCCTGTGGGATTGCCTCGGCGGCTTCGTCCACGAGGGCGAGCATCCGCTCGACGGCGTTCGGCGTGAGGTACACGAGGAAACGGGCGTCGACTTCGCGCCGGGCGACCTGCTCGGGACGTGGACCGGCTCGTACGACGGCAGGGCCACGCTCAACCTCTTCTGGCGAGGGCGTCTGAGTACGGGTGAGCCTCGTCCGAGTGACGACGTCGCCGAGCTTCGCTGGTTCGCGCGCGAGGCGCTGCCGGCCGACGACGAGCTCGCGTTTGCGCCGCTCATCCCCGATGTGCTGCGAGCGTGGCGGGAGGAGGGCGCCTAGCAACCCGCCTGCCGCCCCATGGGCCGAACGGCCTACGAAGTTGAGCCGATCGGCCCATGGCAGCCACCACCGGGCGCCCGATAGTGAGACCGATGAGTGAGCGCGGCCTTCACTACATCGAGGACGATCTCAGCGAGAACGAGAGCTGGCTCGAGGACTGGGCCGGTGCCGGTGTCGCCGAGATCGAGCTCCTGCTCGCAAAGCATGCGGCGTTTCTCGCCTTCCTGGACGCCCAGGAACGCTGAGCCGCGGCGATCTGTGAGCTGAGACCGCGGCCTCTACGCGGCGGTCAAGCCGAGCGCGCGCTCGAGCGCGGTCTTCGGCTGGGCGCCGACCGTCGCAGCCGCGGGCTCGCCGTCCTTGAACAGGATCATCATCGGGATGGACTGGACGCCGTAGCGCATCGCCAGTTCCTGCTCCTCGTCGATGTTCACCTTCACGAGCTTGAGCTCCTCCGACCGTTCGTCCGCGATCCGCTCGAGGATCGGCGAGACGGCATGACACGGGCCGCACCACTCCGCCCAGAAGTCGACGAGGACCGGCTTGTCGCTCTGCAGGACCTCCTGGTCGAAGTCGGTGGCCTTCACTGCTGTAGACATCGATTCCTTTCGCTCGTTCTGTTTCCAGCTTGACTCGGGTTGAAACGGCGCGCCGGCGCCGGAGATTCCCGAAGCTGTCCCTAGACTTCCGCAGATGTTCGCAAAGCTCCCGGCCGTGCCCGACCACCCGGCGCTCGAGGAAGAGATCCTCGCCTGGTGGGAGTCCGACCGTACCTTCGACCGCGTCCGGGAGCGCAACGCCGGCGGGCCGGCCTGGAGCTTCATCGATGGGCCGATCACGGCGAACAACCCGATGGGCGCGCACCACTGCTGGGGTCGCACGCTCAAGGACGTCTTCCAGCGCTACAAGGCGATGCGCGGCTTCGAGCTCCGCTACCAGAATGGGTTCGACTGCCAGGGCCTGTGGGTGGAGGTCGGAGTCGAGCGCGACCTCGGCCTGAACTCCAAGCGCGAGATCGAGGAGTACGGGCTGGCCGAGTTCGCGGCGCGCTGCAAGGAGCGCGTCGCCGAGTACTCGGAGGTGATCACCGAGCAGTGCAGGCGACTCGGGATGTGGATGGACTGGGACAACGACTACTACACGTTCTCCGACACGAACATCGAGTACATCTGGCGCTTCCTCAAAGAGTGCCACGCGCGTGAATGGCTTTATCTAGGCCATCGCTCGGTCGAGTGGTGCCCCCGGTGCGGCACATCGCTCTCGCAGCACGAGCTGATCAACTCGTACGAGGAGCTGACGCACCCGTCTCTCTACGTGCGATTCCCGCTGCTCGATCGCGAGCACGAGTCGCTGGTCGTCTGGACGACGACGCCCTGGACGCTGCCCGCGAACGTCGCCGCCGCGGTCAGGTCGGACGCCGAGTACGGGCTCACGCGCGACGGCGACTGGTGGGCGGTCGAGCGCAAGCCCGACGGCGACTTCGTCCGCACTGTGCCCGGGGCGGAGCTCGTCGGGCTTCGCTACGAGGGGCCGTTCGACCGGCTGCCGGCGCAGCAAGGCGTCGTCCACCGCGTGATCCCGTGGGACGACGTCGCGCTCGACGAAGGCTCGGGCATCGTCCACATCGCTCCAGGTTGCGGCACCGAGGACTTCGAGCTCTCGCGGGTCCACGAGCTGCCGGTGTTGATGCCGATCGACGAGGCGGGCATTTTCTACCGTGACTACGGCGAGTTCGAAGGACGCTCGACCGAGGACGTCGAGAAGCCGGTCGTCGTCGAGCTCGAGCGTCGCAACCGTCTCGTCGAGGCCGGCTCGATCGTCCACCGCTACCCGGTTTGCTGGCGCTGCTCGACGCCACTCGTCTTTCGTATCGCCGACGACTGGCTGATCCGCGCGGACGAGATCCGCCAGCCGATGCTCGATGCGAACGCGACCGTCGAGTGGACGCCGAGCTTCTACCAGAAGCGCATGGACGACTGGCTGCGCAACATGGGCGACTGGAACATCTCGCGTCGACGCTACTTCGGCCTGCCGCTGCCCTTCTACCCCTGCGACTGCGGGACTTTGAACGTCATCGGCTCGCTCGAGGAGCTGCGTGAGCGCGCGACCGGCGGTCTCGACCAGCTGCAGGAGCTGCACCGCCCGTGGATCGACGACGTGCCGATCTCGTGCGAGTCGTGCGGCTCGGAGGTCCGTCGCATCCCGGAGGTCGGCGATGCCTGGCTCGACGCCGGCATCGTCCCGTTCTCCACGCTCGGCTGGGAGAACCCGGAGTGGATCGAGCACGGCTATGCGACCGGCGCGTCGCGCGACGTCTCCGGCGCCGACCTTCCCGATCACGGCTACTGGGAGACGTGGTTCCCCGCGCAGTGGATCTCGGAGATGCGCGAGCAGATCCGACTCTGGTTCTATTCGCAGAGCTTCATGTCGGTCACGCTCGTAGGCCGCTCGCCGTACGAGCGCGTGCTGACCTACGAGAAGCTCCTCGACGAGACGGGGCGGGAGATGCACCGATCGTGGGGGAACTCGATCGACGCCGCGGAGGCACTCGAGAACATGGGCGCAGACGTGATGCGCTGGATGTTCTGCGAGCAGGTGCCGAGCCAGAACCTCAAGTTCGGGTACGGGCCTGCAACCGACATCAAGCGTCGGCTGCTGACCTTTTGGAACTCGGTCAAGTTCCTCGTCGACTACGCGAGCATCGTCGAGTTCGCACCGACGGCGAGCGCGCCCGACGGGCTGCAGACGCTCGACCGCTGGCTGCTCGCGCGCGCCGACCAACTCGTCGAGGAGCTGACGGACGCGTACGAGCGTTTCTGGACTCCCGATGTCGTCGCGTCGTTCGAGTCGTTCGTCGACGATCTCTCGAACTGGTACATCCGCCGATCGCGCCGCCGCTTCTGGGACGGTGACGCGGCAGCGCTGTGGACGCTCTGGTCTGCGCTCGTCACGTCGGTGCGCGTCGTCGCGCCCGCGATGCCGTTCCTCGCCGAACATGTCTGGCGGGTTCTGCGCAGCAACGACGCGGCGGAGTCCGTGTTCCTCGCCGGCTGGCCCGAAACCGGGAGGCGCGACGACGCCTTGCTGCGCGAGGTCGCGCAGGTCCGGGAGATCGTCGAGCTCGGTCGCCAGGCGCGTGCCGAGCGCGGCCTCAAGCTGCGCCAGCCGATCCGCCGCATTCACGTGGTCGGCCTGCCGATCGCGCCCGAGCACGAGGACGCGGTCAAGGACGAGCTCCGCGTGAAGGAGCTCGATTACGCGACGCAGCCGCTCGTCAAGTTCACGTACAAGCCGAATCTGCCCGTGCTCGGGCCGCGGCTCGGCGCCAACCTGGCCGAGGTGCGCGAGCGCCTCGCCTCGAATGACTTCGAGGATCTGTCGGACGGGCGGATCCGGGTCGCAGGCCACGATCTGTCGCCGGACGAGCTGATCATGGAGCGGGAGGCGGAGCCGGGCTGGGCACACTCCGAGCGTTACTCGGTCGGCGTCGACCCGGTGCTCGACGACGAGCTCCGCCTCGAGGGCCGGGTGCTCGACCTGATCCACCTGCTCAACACCAAGCGCAAGGAGGCGGGGTTCGAGCTGACCGACCGGATCGTCGTGACGCTCCCGCCCGACCACGCCGACCTGCTCGCGCACGCCGACTGGATCAAGGCCGAGGTCCTCGCGGTCGACCTGCGCACCGACGGGATCGACGAGCCGGCGATCGAGCGGGCCTAGCCGCGAGAAGCGAACGCCTGCACGAGCCGGTCGAGACCAAGTTCGAGCACCTCGTCCGTAACGGCCAGCGACAGGCGTGCCCAGCCACGGCCGCGGCTCCCGAATCCCTCGCCCGGTGCGACTGCGACGCGATGTTCGACGAGCAGGCGCTCGGCGGTGACGCCCCTCGGGAGCTCGACCCAGACGAAGAAGGTTCCCTCGCTCTGGGCATGGACGCCTTGCAGAGCCCGCAGCGTTCGGTTGCGGCGCCGCTCGTAGGTCGCCCGACGCTCGTCCACCGACTCCTGCGGCCCGGTGAGCGCTGCGATGCCCGCCTCCTGCACCGGCCGGAAGATCCCGGCGAGGACGTGATCCTGGAGGAGCTCGATCCGCGAGACGAGCTCAGCGTTTCCGAGCACGAAGCCGAGGCGCCAGCCGGCCATCCCGTAGGACTTCGACATGCTGAAGAGCTCGACGCCGACCTCGCGTGCGCCGTCGGCGCGCAGGAAGCTCTGCGGCGTTCGTCCGTCGAAGACGAGATCGCCGTACGCGAAGTCGTGGAGCACGAGCGCACCGGTCCGCTCGGCCCAGCGAACCGCCTCGTCGAAGAGACCGTCGGGCACGCACGCCGCCGTCGGGTTCGACGGATAGTTGAGATAGAGGGCTGCGCCGTCCGCGTGCGCGAAGTCGGTGAACGACGCACGCTGCGCACCGGCGAGTGCCACTGCCGACGGGTAGTCCGCATAGCCCGGGTCGGGCAGCAGGATCGTCTCGCCGCGCTCCACCGTGCAGAGGGCGAACTCCATCAACGCCGTCTTCGAGCCGGGCACGACGGCGATCTCGCGCTCGGGATCGAGCGTGACGCCGTAGACGTTGCGGTATCGCAATGCGATCGCAGTCTTCAAAGCCGGCAGGCCTGCGAACGGCGCGTAGCCGTGGACGTCGGAGCGGTCTGCCGAGCGCCCTAGCGCCTCGATCACATGGCTGGGCGGCGGCGTCTCCGGATTCCCGCGGCCGAGGTCGACGAGCGCCGCGCCGTCCTCGGTCGCGGCCGCGGCGACCCGCGCGAGCAGCTCCGTGAAGTACTGCTGCGGCAGCCGCTCGAGCCGGTGGGGGCGCGCCCGCACCGGCGGAGACTATGCCGCCGGCGTCTCCGCGCGGCGCAGCTCGACCGGGAGTCGGAAGACCACGTCCTCGTAGACGTGCGCGTGCGCCTTGATCTCGGTGACGCCGTGCGCGCGGAACCAGTCGCAGACTCGCCGGACGAGTCGCTCCGGGACGGATGCGCCCGACGTCAGGCCGACCGTGTCGGCGTCGTCGAGCCAGCTCTCGTCGATCTCGCTCTCGTCGTCGATCAGGTGGGCCTCGACGCCGGAGGACCGCGCGACGTCGACGAGTCGGTTCGAGTTCGACGAGTTCACGGAGCCGATCACGAGCAGGACGTCCACCTCCGGAAGCATCCTCTTGACCGCCCACTGCCGGTTGGAGGTCGCGTAGCAGATGTCCTCACGCTGCGGCGCACGGATCGACGGGAAGCGGCGTTTGAGCACGTCGACGATCTCGGCCGTCTCGTCCACGGACAGCGTCGTCTGCGTCACGTACGCGACCGGCCCGTCCGGAAGCTCGACGGCCTCCGCCTCGGCCGCCGACTGCACGAGCGTGATCGCCTCCGGCGCCTCGCCCATCGTCCCGATCACCTCCTCGTGCCCCGCATGGCCGATCAGCACGATCCGGTAACCGGCTGCGGCGTACCGCCGCGCCTGCGCGTGGACCTTGGTCACGAGTGGGCACGTCGCGTCGATCGCGAGCAGGCCGCGGGCCGCTGCGCGCCGGTGCACCTCCGGGGCCACGCCGTGCGCGGACAGAACGACGGTCGCTCCCTCCGGAACGTCTCGCTCGTCTTCGACGAACACCGCGCCGCGCTCCTCGAGCTCCTGCACCACGTGTGCGTTGTGGACGATCTGCTTGCGGACATAGACCGGGCGCCCGTACACCTCGAGCGCTCGTTCCACCGTCTCGACCGCGCGCTCCACTCCGGCGCAGTACCCGCGCGGCGAAGCCAAGAGCACGCGCCTCACCACCGTCGGCCACGGTAGCAACAGGTCTCGCGGGCCGCCGACGGAACCGTCAGGCGACCGGCCGTCGAAACGGAAAAGACCCGTCGCTCGGGGGGGTCGGTGGCGACGGGCCTTTTCCAGTGCTCACCGCGGACTGCAAGGCCAGGAACGCACCGCGGTTCGCATCGCCCAGTGGCTGTGACGCTACCGCCTCGGCCCGGCCTTTCCAATAGGCCGTTCGGCCCATCTTCGTAACCCGCAGAAGCGCGGTTCGGTCGGCGGAAATGCCCGCTCAGGCACGAATCCGAACAGCGCGGCGGCTAGTGGCCGGCGAAGTCGGCCGTGACGACGAGCGCACCGGCCTGGCCGTCGAACGTGCCCGTGGCGGTGCCGACGCCAACCCGGCGGAAGCCCGGCCGCAGGAGGTTGGCACGGTGACCGGGGCTCGCCAGCCACTGGCTCACGACCCAGAGCGCGCTGTCGGGTCCCCAGGCGAGGTTCTCGCCGTAATCCGGACCGGCCGCGCCCGACTGCAGGACACGGGTGGCAAAGGCGCCGTGCGAGAAGTACTGGTGGTCGAGCATGTCCTCGGAGTGGGCCTGCGCCGTCCGTTCGAGGCGGAAGTCCAGTCGCAGGGGACGAAGTCCGCGGCTCGTGCGGGCCTGGTTCATCGCGTGGAGGATCGACCACTCGGACCCGGACAACCGACGCGCCGACGCCACCGCAGCCGTTGCGAGCAGGATCGCGGCTGCAACGAGACACACAAGCACACCCCCCGTCTTGTGCATGGGGGCAGTCTCTAGAAGCCGGTGGTCGGCGCCATCCCCCATCAGGGTGAGATCTGGCGCAAAAGTCCCTGCAAACAGCCCATCCAGTGGAGAAATGACCGTCGGGCAGCGGGCCTCGGCCGCCCCTACACTCTCTCCTGCGGGACGTGGCGCAGCCTGGTAGCGCGCTCGCTTTGGGAGCGAGAGGTCGCCAGTTCGAATCTGGCCGTCCCGATTCTGCGGCCGCGACGGCGGGAGACCGGATGACCGAGTGGTACATCGAAGGGCTCTGGATCAAGAACTGCAGCTGCGATCCGGGGTGTCCGTGCGACTTCAATCAGCGCCCCACGCAGGGGCACTGCGTGGGAATGGTCGCGATGCACGTGACGAAGGGATTCTTCGGCGAGGTCGACCTCGCGGGGGTGAGCTACGCCAGCACGGTTCGCTGGCCCGGTCCGATTCACGAGGGCAACGGCGAGGTGCAGCTGCTGCTCGACACGAACGCGACGGAGGCGCAACGGCAGGCCATCGTCGAGGTCACGAGCGGCAGGCACGGCGACGCTCTCTTCGAGGTGTTCAGCTTCGTGTGCCCGACCGTTCACGACCCGATCGTCGCGCCGATCGAGTTCGCGGTCGACCTCGAGCAGCGCACGGCACAGCTCAAGGTCGGCGAGGGAATCCTCGAGACCGAGGTCGAGACGCTGAGGGGGATCGAGCCTCCCGATCCGTACCGGGCAGTCGTCCGGATCCCGGGTGGCATGGAGTACACCGGCCCGGACGAGGAAGCAGAGACGGCGCTCGCAAAGCACATCCGTTCGAGAGGAGCGATCGCGTTCGAGCTGAGCGACAGCCACAGCACGCTCGCGTTCGTGCGCCACGGCAGCGACTTCCGCAACCCGCGGTTCGTGCCGACGGTCGTCGACAAGGCCTTCGCCTAGGGCGTCATCGACGAGCCGCCGCTCGTCGTCATCCCCGGCATCTGCCGCTGTGACAGTCCTGGCTGCCGGTGCATCATCCGCATCCGCGCCTCGTCGGCCGCCGGCGAGTTCGGCTGGGTGAGGCCCGGCACTGTCCCCGGCGCGGCGGCGATCCACACGCCGACGGCGACGAATGCGACGGCGAACACCCAGACCAGGCGCTCGCCGTACGGCAGGACCTTCTGCGCGAAGACGAGTGCGGCCACGACGGCCATCCAGGCGATGCTCATGACGCCGAGCGCGAACAGCACGATCATCAGGCCCCAGCAGCAGCCGACGCAGTACGCGCCGTGCTCGGCACCCATGCGCATCGCGCCACCGACGCCGTCGCGCCAGCCGCCGAGGACGAAGTGCAGCGGCGAGCGGCAGTGTCGGAGACAGACGTTCTTGAGCGGCGTGAGCTCGTAGATCCCGGCGAAGGCGATGAGCGCGCCGACGACGTACGGTCCGCCGCGGTCCCAGTCGAGGTACCCGATTCCGAGCGAGCGGATCCCGCGGTACAGCGCGTAGGCGCCGAGCCCGTACACCGTCCACACCGCGAAGTACGACGCCACGAAAATCCATGTCGGCACGTACCGCTGGCCGCGTCGAGCTCGCTCGGCCGAGACTCGATCGAAGAGCAAGACCATCGGCGCGACGGACGGCAGCATCATCGCGGCCATCATCGTCACCCAGATCCCTACGAACCAGCCGAGCCCACCGAGGTCGGTTCCAGGCCCCGCGTCCATGCCGCGCATCCGCACGACGGTCACGATCCAGGTCGCGAGTGCCGCCCCGAGGAGCAGCGTTCCCTGCTGAATCGTGCGCGCGGTCAAGATTGAGGAGACGATACGACCATGACCACGGCGAGCAAAACGACGACGCTTGCGCACGACGTCGTACACCACGACTGGGACTGAGTGGCGGTCGCGCTCGCGGCGGCGGCCGCGCTCTGCTTCGGTGGGCTCGCCGTCGCGATCCGGGTTGCGCTTCGATCCGGCGCGGATCCAGACGCAGGCTCGCTCGCGACGACGACCATCGCCTGTCTCGTCTGCGTCGCGATCGCAGCGGCTTTCGGTCAGTGGTCTCGTGTGCCGTGGGAAGAGACCTGGCCGTTCTTCGTGGTCGGCGTGATCGCACCCGGGATCAGTCAGGTGCTGTTCACGCGCGCGGTCTCGTTGATCGGCCCGTCGCGGACGGCGATCCTCGTCGGGGTCGCCCCCGTGCTCTCCGCGGTGATCGCGATCGCGCTGCTCGGCGAGCCGGTTCGTGCGAGCCTCGTCCTCGGGACGATCTTCATCGTCGTCGGTGGAATGATGCTCGCGTGGGAGCGCGGAGGCCTCCGCGGTCTGCTCTCCGTCGGTACGGCCTTTGGAGTCGCCGGTGCTGCGCTCTTCTCCGTGCGTGACAACTTCGTCCGTTGGGCGGAGCGAGGCGACCACGTCCCGGGCGTCGTCGCCGCAGCGTGCTCGATGGCCGCGGCCACCGTCGTGATGATGCTCCTCGTCGCGCTGGAGGGCTCGTTCGTCCCGCGCATGCGCCTCGCCGCGCGCCCGTTCGTCGTCGCCGGCGTGCTCTACGGCAGTGCGTACGCGTTTCTGCTGACGGCCTTCGAACGCGGCCGTGTCACCGTCGTCGCGCCTCTCTACGCGACGGAGTCGCTGTGGGCCGTCGTGATCGGAGCGGTCGTCCTGCGCCGGTCGGAGAACGTGAACGTGCGCCTGTTCGCGGCCGCGCTGCTCGTCGTCGCCGGGGGTGCGCTCATCGGCGGCTTCCGCTGACGCCGTAGACGCCGGCGATCGCCTCGCTCCGGAAGAAACGCGTCATGTAGTAGGCGAACACCGCGAAGAACACGATCGCCTCCTCCGCCACCATCGTCAGTCCCGCGATCTGCTGGTCCGCGAGATGGCCGAGACCCCACAGTCGCGGAGCGTGCACGTAGAACGAATAGACCGGACGCGGCAGGAGCGCGAGCAGCAGGCCGAGCGGCGACACGAGGACGAAGGCGGCGAACATGTACGCGGCCTTGATCCCGTCAGAGATGCGCCCGTGGATCACGGGCCACCACATGAGCGCACCCGCGAGGAAGTAGCTGACGTGCTCGAGGTGGATGAGCGAGTCTTGATGCCGGAGCGCCGCGTCGTAGACGGGCGGCACGTGCCAGACGTAGTACGTGCCGAGCCAGAGCGGAAGCGCCACCAGCGGGTGCGTCAGCACGCGCACGACCGTGAACCGCTCGAGCCGGCGCGCGAGCGAGGGTGCGAGTCCGAGGACTGCCAGTCCCGGCGCCCACTCGGCGACGACGACGTTCTGCAACAGGTGGACGGACAGGAGGTAGCGGAGCGCGATCGTCTCGATCGGCGTCAGGAAGACGGCGAGCAGGAGAACCTGAGAGAACGCGAACGCCACGACGCGCGGCCGGGACGGCGGATACCGTCGCGCGCCGTAGGCATACGCACCGACCAGCAGCGGCGTGACCACGAACACGTGCCAGTCCGGCGGCCACGCATACGGGTCCATGCCGCTACGCTACTGCGACTCGTCGCGCGCGCCCGTGGTGTAGTGGTAACACGAGAGCCTTCCAAGCTCTAGTCACCGGTTCGACCCCGGTCGGGCGCTTCCGCGGACGGTCCAGCGCGTCGGCTACTCGGGTTCGGCGCCGAGCTCGACTCGCTCGATGAACGCGTCGTCGTGCGGCTTGTCGCGCCCGTCGCGCGGCAGTCCCGAGATCGTGTCGACGACCTCCATGCCGCTCGTGACCTGCCCGAACACCGTGTGCTTTCCGTCGAGCCACGGACACGCGTCGGAAACGACGATGAAGAACTGCGACCCGTTCGTGTTCGGACCGGCATTCGCCATCGCGAGCGCGCCGCGGACGACTTTGTTGTCGTTGAACTCGTCCTCGAAGGTGTACCCCGGGCCACCGGTCCCGGTTCCGGTCGGGTCGCCTCCCTGGATCATGAACTCGGGGATGACGCGGTGGAAGATGACGCCGTCGTAGAAGCCGTCGCGCCCGAGTTTCACGAAGTTGTCGACCGTCTTCGGGGCGTCCTCCGGGAAGAGCTCGAGCTCGATCGGGCCGTGATTGGTCTGCAGGACAGCGTTCATCGGTGGTCTCCTTTCGCGATCCGCGCATGCGCTGCGGCTCTCGGGCAAGCGTCAAACGTACCGTCCGGCGATCCCGCGATGCTGCACGCCTTGCAGGCGGAGCGCGAGCGCGTGGTCCACTTCCGTCCCCGGACGGTCCTCGTCGTCACCGGCGTCATCCTCTCGGTCGCCGCGATCCTCGAGGTCATCTGGGTGTCGAGGCACATCCTCGCGTGGATCGTGATCGCGCTCTTCCTCGCGCTCGCGCTCAATCCACTCGTCGATCGGCTCGAGCGTCGTTTCCACGGGCATCGTGCGCTTGCCGCGTCGATCGTCATGCTCGGCACGGTCGCAGTGGTCGCCGCGATCGGCGCGCTCTTCATCCCGACGCTCGTCCACCAGGTCTCCGGCTTTGCGCACAAGGTGCCGAGCTACCTGCACGACCTCACGAGGGGACGCGGCCGGCTCGGTTTCCTGCAGACCAAGTACCACCTCGTCGACAAGGCGAGGAACGCTTTGAGTCACGGCGGCGCAGAGCGGCTGTTCGGACTGTCGGGGACTGCGGTGGCGGTGACGAAAGGCGTGATCACCGCCGTCGTCGGGACGGTGACGGTCGTCTTCATGACCTTCTTCATGCTGGTCGAGGGGCCGGCCTGGGTGGAGCGCGGCTACGGCCTCCTCAGCCCGGAGTCGCAGGTCCGTTGGCGCGCGGTCGGCCGCGACATCTACCGGACGGTCGGCGGCTACGTGACCGGGAACCTGCTGATCAGCCTGATCGCCGGCGTCTCGACCGCGGTCGTGCTGCTGATCATGGGCGTCCCGTACTACGTCGCGCTCGGCCTCGTCGTCGGGATCCTCGACCTCGTTCCGCTTGCCGGCGCGACCATCGCCGGCGTGATCATCGCGATCGTGGCGTTCATCCACTCGATCGTCGCCGGGATCGTGGTGATCGTGTTCTTCATCGTCTACCAGCAGGTCGAGAACCACGTTCTCCAGCCGCTCGTCTACGGACGCACGGTGCGGCTCTCGCCCCTGCTCGTCCTCGTGTCGGTGCTGGTCGGCGCCGAGCTGGCCGGGGTGCTCGGGGCGCTCGCGGCGATCCCCGTCGTCGGCGCGCTGCAGGTCCTGTTCCTCGACTACCTCCGCCATCATCGGCGGGACGGCCAGCCAGAAGCGTTGCCGCCCGAAACCGCATAGCCAAGCCGTTCCAGTCCCTCGAACGAGGCGAGAAATCCCCCGTTCGGGACATGACGACGGGAGTGGGGTCGCCGATGGTGAGCCCATGCGTCGCCGCTTCGGGGTGGTTCTCGCGATCCTCGCTGCAACTGCAGCGGCGTGGGCGATCGTGTCGCCCGCCGGCGCGACGCCGAAGAGCGCGGCCGGCGCGCAGCGGATCGCCTCGATGCGGCCACTCGACCAGGGTGTGCTCGCGAACGTCAACGCCGTCCGCGTCGCGAACGGCCTCCGTCCGCTCATCAGCTCGAGCGGGCTAGCCGCCGCGGCCCACCAGCACTCGGTTCAGATGGCGGTGGACGGCTACTTCGCGCACAACTCGGCGGACGGCGGCTCGTTCGACCAGCGCATCGCCCGCTTCTATCCGCTCGCGGGCAGGAGCTATTGGTCGGTCGGCGAGAACCTGCTCTGGTCCTCGCCGGACGTGGACGCGTCAGCGGCACTCCAGATGTGGATGCACAGCCCCGAGCACCGCGCGAACCTGCTGTCCCCGCGCTGGCGGCAGATCGGCATCTCGGCCGTGCACGCGACGACGGCTGCAGGGCCGTTCGGCGGGCACCCGGTCACGATCATCACGGCCGACTTCGGCGTCAGACGCTAGGCCGAACCCGGCGATACGCTTCCCCTGCGCGCCTGTAGCTCAGCGGAAGAGCATCGGACTTCTAATCCGACGGTCGGGGGTTCGAATCCTCCCAGGCGCATGCCCCCGTACGGCGTGGGAACCGCTTGAGAACCGCTCGGTCACTCTCTACCGTAGTCTTGGGACGATCCAGGGAGGACAGATGCCGAGGTACGTGATAGCGAGGCGGTTCCACGTCGACGAGGATCAGATGCCGATGGTCGGCCGTCGGTCGCGGCAGATCGCCGAGGAGCGGTACCCGATGATCGTGTGGGAGCACAGCCACGTCGTCGTCGACGACGCGGGTCGCGTGAAGTCGTTCTGCATCTACGAGGCCCCCGACGAGGAGATCGTCCGCGCGCATGCGGTCGAGCTGGGGTCGCACGACATCGAGGCGATCTACGTGATCGCGGGCGACGTGACGCCTGCCGACTTCCCGCTGGATCAGGGCTCGGCTTCGGCCAACGGCGACTGAAGCCGCCGCTCGACCATCTGGGCGTCCGGCACGTGGAGCAGGACCTGCAGCGCGACCGCCTGTCGTAACGCGACCTCGCGCCGGCGTGGGTCCCCGTCGGGGATGAGCCCGAGCGCCTGCCGGTAGTAGGTGACCGCCTCGCTCTTCGCCCAGCCGCGGCCCGCCTGCTCGGCCGCGATCACGAGGTAGTCGACCGCGCGTGGGTCCTCGCCGGCCTCCCGCCAGTGGTGTGCGAGAGCCGAAGCCGCTGCGGGAATCTCCGGCGTCGCCCTCTCTAGGAACTCCGCCGCGGCCCGGTGGCGCTCCCGCCGCTCCTGTCGCGGCAGGGTCGCGTAGGCGACGTCCCTGATCGTCCCGTGCTTGAACGAGAACTGCCGGTCGCCGCTCAGGCGCGAGACCGGCTCGCGCCGGACGAAGTCGCGCCGCTCGAGCGAGTCGAGGAGCGCCATCAGCCGGTCGCCGCCCGACTCCATGTGCTCGAGCGCGCCGAGCCAGAAGACCTTGCCGACCACGGAGGCGTCGAGGAGGACCGCGCGCTCCCCCGGCGGCAGGACGTCGAGGCGCGCGGAGACGATTCCGCGGATCGTCGTCGGCAACTCCTGGTTCGTCGCTGCCGACCGCTCGGTGAGCGACGCGGCGAGCTCCTCGATGAACAGCGGGTTCCCCTCCGCGGCCGCGACGATCTCCGCTGCGTCGTTGCGCCGACCGCGCATCTGCTCGAACAGCTGCCCGGCGAGCTGTTCTGCGAACTCCGGGCGGAGCGGCTCGAGGTGGAACGCGGTGTAGCCGGGCAGGCCGCCGCCCCACGACGGACGCGTCTCGATCAGCTCCGGTCGCGCGAGCGCCATCATCAAGAGCGGGACGTCGCGGACGCGCGACGCCAGCGACTCGAGCAGGTCGAGCATCCCTCCATCCGCCCAGTGGACGTCTTCGAAGATGAGCAGTGTGGGTTGCCTCTGCGCAACCGCCTCGAGCAGCCTGCGCACCGAGTAGAAGAGCGACTCGCGATCGGCGGCCTCACCGTCGACGTCGAGGCCGAGGATGGAGCCCATGTGCCGTGCGACCTCGTCCGCCTCCGGCTCGTCGAGCACACCGGCGACCGCCGTCTGGAGCTTCGCCCAGGCGTCGGAGCTGAGGTCGCTGTCGAACACGCCGGCGAGCTGCTTGACGTGGGTGACGAAAGCGCCGTACGTGGTCGTCTCGCCGTACGGCACGGAGCGTCCGCGTATCCCCCTTCCGCCGTCCTGCTCGACTAGCGACGAGAGCTCCGACGCGAGGCGCGTCTTGCCGATGCCCGGAGGGCCGAACACGGTGACGAGGTGCGGCCGCCGCTCGCCGACAACGCGCGTCCAGATCCCCGCGAGTGCGTCGAGTTCGTAGTCGCGGCCGACGATCGGCAGGAGAGCGGCGGGTCGCTCGCCGGGCGGCGCGGATGCGCTCAGCGCGATCCACACCTCGATCGGCTGCTGTTTCCCCTTCACGCTCACGGGCGCGACGGGCTCGTAGCCGATCACGGACTTCGTCGAGTGGTAGGTCTCCTCGCCGACGAGGATGCCGTTGACCGGCGCGGCCGTCTGCAGGCGGGCCGCCGTGTTGACAACGTCGCCGGCGACGAGGCCTTCGCCCTCCGACACGTTGGCGTCGAGCGAGACGATCGCCTCGCCGGTGTTCACGCCGAGCCGGACCTGGAGCGCGAGCTCGGGGTCCTCCGCATTGAGCTCGGTGACCGCGTCTCGGATCGCCAGGGCCGCGCGCACGGCCCGCTCCGGGTCGTCGCCGTGAGCCGCGGGCGCTCCGAAGACGGCCATGACGGCGTCCCCGATGAACTTCTCGACCGTCCCCCCGCACGCCTCGATCTCGGCGCGGACGCGCTGGAAGTACGGTGTCAGGATCGCCCGGACGTCCTCCGGGTCGAGCTGCTCGGCCCGCGCGGTGAAGCCGACGAGGTCGACGAAGAGGACCGTGACGATCTTGCGCTCCTCGCGCGTGGTGGTCGGCGCCTCGAGCGGCGAACCGCACCCGTTGCAGAAGCGCGCGTCACCGGCGTTCTCCCGGCCGCAGGCAGAACAGGTGAGCATGAGCACAGAGTACGCTCGAGCGTGGCCATCGGGTCACGCGCGAGGTTCCGCGCCTCGGCCCGGCTATCCTGTGCAGGCCGTGGTGGCGGTAGCTCAGTTGGTAGAGCCCCTGGTTGTGGTCCAGGTGGTCGTGGGTTCGAGTCCCATCCGCCACCCGTCCTGACCGCCACGCGAGGGAAACGGCCCCGTAGCTCAGTGGATAGAGCGGCAGACTTCGAATCTGCGGGCGGAGGTTCGACTCCTCCCGGGGCCATCTCCACCCGAAGAGCCAGGCCGAAATCGGATGGATGGGAGATGAAATAGAGATCCGCGAGTTCCGCCAAGGCGACCTCGACACGATCGCCGAGTTCTCGGTTCGTGCCTGGGAGCCCGTCTTCGCCTCACTGCGCGACGTTCTCGGCGACCCCATCTTCTTCCGGCTCAAGCCTGATTGGAAGGCGGCACAAGCCGAGGAGGTGCGGGCAAGCTGTACGAGCGAGGAGCGAGACGCATTCGTCGCAGTCGAAGACGGAAGACCCGTCGGCTTCGTCACCGTCGCTCTCGACGCCTTCAACGAGGGCATGGGGGTCATCGACATCATCGGCGTCGATCCCGACTACCAGCGGCAGGGGATCGCGACGCGGCTGACGACACACGCCCTCGACCACATGCGTCGCCGCGGCATGGACATCGCGGCCGTGGAGACGGGAGGCGATCCGGGGCACGCTCCGGCACGCGCAGCCTACGAGGCTATGGGGTTCACGCTTCTTCCCGTCGCGCGCTACCTCAAGCTGCTCGAGTAGCGGAGCCCGCGTGCGCGTTGGCTAGAGGCGGAGCCGTTCGCCTCGAGGGTCGTAGAGCGGCTCGGCGGCCACCTCGCCCGTGATCCATTCGCCGAAGATCTCGACCTCGACGACTCGGCCGGGGACGGCGTCTGCGCTCGGCACGTATGCGTAGGCAATCGACCGCTCGACGCTGTAGCCGAAGCCGCCGCTCGTGACGCGGCCGACCGTCCTGCCGCCGATGCGGACGGGCTCCGATCCCAGAGCGACCGCGCGCGGATCGCCGAGCACGAGGCAGGCGAGCCGCCGCTCAGGATCGACGCGGTCGAGCAGCGCCGCCCTCCCGACGAAGTCGCCCTTGTCGAGCTTGACCGCGAAGCCGAGACCCGCCTCGTAGGGCGTGTCGTCGGGCGAGATGTCCGCGCCCCAGACGCGGTAGCCCTTCTCGAGGCGAAGCGAGTCGATTGCCTTGTAACCGCCGGCGACGAGGCCGTGTGCCGCGCCCGCCTCCCAGAGGACGTCCCACAGACGCAGGCCGAACTCCATCGGGCAGTAGAGCTCCCAGCCGAGCTCGCCGACGTAGGTGACTCGCAGGGCGAGGCAGGGCACCGGCCCGACCGCGAGCTCGCGGGCCCGCATGTACGGGAACGAGAGGTCGTCCGTCGTGACGGTCGACAGGATCTCCCGCGCCTTCGGCCCCCAGAGGCCGAGGCATGCGTACGTCGACGTCACGTTCTCGACGGTGATGGAGCCGTCGTCCGGAGCGTGCGAGCGGATCCAGGCGAGGTCGTGCTGTCCGAACGCGGTGCCGGTGACGATCCGAAAGCGGTCGTCGGCAAGTCGCGTGACGGTGAAGTCGCATTCGATTCCGCCGTGCGCGTTGAGCATCTGCGTGTAGGTGACGGCGCCGACGTCGCGCGCGACGCGGTTGTCGCACAACGTCTCGAGGAACCCTGCGGCGCCGTCGCCGACGATCTCGATCTTCGCGAACGAGCTCTCGTCGAAGAGCGCGGCCGTCTCGCGACACGCGAGATGCTCGGCTCCGATCGCGGGCGACCAGAGGCGGCCGGCCCAGCCGCGGGGCCGAAGCGACTCGTCGCCGGCCGCGGCGTTCGGCTCGAACCAGTTCGCCCGCTCCCACCCCGACTTCTCGCCGAACGCAGCGCCGAGCTCCTGCAGGCGGGGATAGGTGGGCGAGACGCGCAGTGGACGCCCGGCGCTCCGCTCGTGACCCGGGTACCTCACGTCGTAGTACGTCGAGTAGATCTCGACCGTGCGCGCGAGCGTGTACTCGCGGCTGCGGTAGTGCGCCCCGAACCGGCGGGAGTCCATCTCCCACACGTCGAGCGAGGGCACCCCCTCGACGATCCACTCCGCAACGAGCTTCCCCATGCCGCCCGCCCCCGCCAGACCGTGCGCGCAGAAGCCCGCCGCCACCCAGAAGCCGCGCACGTCGCTCGGCCCGAGGATGAACTCGCCGTCCGGCGTGAAGGCCTCCGGGCCGTTGATCAGCCGCACGACCTCCATATCGCCGAGGTCGGGGACGCGGACGAGCGCGTTCTCCATCAGCTCCTCGAATCGCGGCCAGTCCTCGTCGAGCAACCTGCCGTTGAAGTCCGACGGGATCCCGTCGAGGCCCCACGGTGCAGGCTTCCGCTCGTAGCCGCCCATGACGAGGCCGCCGGACTCGCCGCGGAAGTAGACGAGCAGCGACGGGTCGCGCATCGTCGCTACGTCGAGCGGGATCCCGGACGGCCGCGTGACGAGGTACTCGTGCGCCATCGGGATCACCGGCACGTTCACGCCGACGAGACGACCGATCTCGCCCGCGAAGATCCCGCCCGCGTCGACGACGACCTCCGTCTCGATCGTGCCCTTGTCGGTCTCGACCGCGGCCACGCGCCCGCGGTCGAGGCGGATCCCGGTCACCCTCGTCTGCGTCGAGACTTCCGCACCGCCTCGGCGCGCGCCCTCGGCGAGCGCGAACGTCAGCTGGCTCGGATCGATGTAGCCGTCCGTCGGGAGATACGCGGCGCCGAGCACGCCGTCGGTCGACATCGGGGGGAACAGCTCCTGCGCCTCGGTGGGAGAGACGAGCTCGAGCGGGAGTCCGAACGTCTTCGCCCAGCCCGCCTGTCGCGCGAGCTCCTCCATCCGCTCCTGCGAGGACGCAAGGCGGAGCGAGCCGACCTCGCGCCAGCCCGTCTCGAGCTCGACCTCCGCCTCGAGCGACCGGTACAGCTCGACAGAGCTCATCATCATCTTCGTCAGCGACAGCGAGCCGCGAAGCTGGCCGACGAGGCCTGCGGAGTGGAAGGTCGAGCCGCTCGTCAGGTCGGCGCGCTCGACGAGCACGACGTCGTCCCACCCGACTTTCGTCAACCAGTAGAGGATCGAGCAGCCGCCCACGCCGCCGCCGATCACGACCGCCCTGGCGCTCGCCCGCACGGAGCGAATCTATCCCTCTGCCTAGCTTGACTTCCAGGTCAGGGCGTCGTACAACCCGGCTCCCGGCTCTACCTTCGAGCAAAGGAGGTCCCGCATGGCGGAGCCTATGACGAGCGCTGTGGCGGTGGACGACGACACCGCCCAGCTGCACAAGCTTGGCTACGCCCAGGAGCTCTTCCGCTCGATGGGCGGATTCCAGAACTTCGCGATCTCGTTCACGATCATCTCGATCCTGGCGGGCTGCCTCACGTCGTACACGATCGGGTTCAACCAGGGCGGTCCGGTCGCGATCACCTGGGGCTGGCTGATCGTCGGTGTCGCGTGCACGTTCGTGTCGCTCGCGATGGGCGAGATCGCCTCTACCTACCCGACCGCGGGCGGCCTCTACTTCTGGTCTTCGAGGCTCGGCGGCCCGGGCTGGGGCTGGTTCACCGGCTGGTTCAACCTGATCGGCCAGATCGCCGTGACCGCCTCGATCGGCTTCGGCTGCGCGATCTTCATGACCTCGCTCCTGAATCTGCTCTGGAGCTATCCCAACTCGTACGGCTGGATCTACTTCACGTACGGGATGATCATGCTCGGGGCCGGGCTGATCAACATGCTGAAGGTGCCGTTGACCGCGGCGCTGAATGCGTTCTCCGCGTGGTGGCACATGATCGGCGTCGTCGTGCTCGTCGCGATCATGATCATCGTTCCGAGCCACCACCAGTCATTCAGCTACGTCTTCGGTCAGACGATCAACAACACAGGCCTCGGTGGAACGACCACGCACGGCTTCATCTACATCTACGTGTTCCTCACGGGGTTGCTCCTCGCGCAGTACACGATCACGGGCTACGACGCCTCGGCACACATGAGCGAGGAGACGCGCAGCGCTTCGATCGGAGCGGCGTGGGGGATGGTGATGTCCGTCGTCGTCTCGGTCATCTTCGGCTTCATCCTGCTCGTGGCCGTGACGTTCGTGATCCCAGCGAAGGGACCATCCGATACGTCCGCGTTCATCGTCCAGCACATCTGGCAGGACTCGATGGGGAACAAGTGGGCCGAGTTCCTCATCTTCGTCGCTGTCGTTGCGCAGTGCTTCTGCACGATCGCGTCGACGACGTCTGCATCGCGGATGATGTTCGCCTTCTCGCGTGACCGTGCGGTGCCTGGCCACCAGCTCTGGCGGAGAGTGTCGAAGCGGGACCGCATTCCCGTCTACACGGTCTGGGCGATCTGTGTCATCTCCTTCCTGACGCCACTGCCGGCCCTGTGGTGGGGCTACGTCGGCTACGCGGCGTCGACCGCGATTGCGGTGATCGGTCTCTACATCGCGTTCGTGCTGCCGATCATCCTGCGGCTGCGGGCCGGCGAGAGCTTCGAGCGGGGCGCCTGGCATCTCGGCCGCCACTACAAGTGGATCGACTGGATCGCAATCGTGTGGATCGTGTTCATCTGCCTCATCTTCATGCTGCCCGCGTACCAGGGCGGTATCCCGTTCAAGTCGAACTTCGACTGGTTGCTCTTCAACTACACGCCGCTCCCGGTGCTCGGGTGCTTCCTGCTGTTCGGCGGGTGGTACATGCTCTCGGCCCGCAAGTGGTTCAAGGGGCCGATCCGGCAGGGCTCGGAGGAGGAGCTCGAGGAGATCGAGGCCGGGTACGAGTCGCACGACGCGACTCCCGGCATGGCGCCGGCGAGCTAGCTCGACTCGACGGTGTGCGGCGCCGCGCAGCGAGCGCGGCGCCGCAGCCGTTCGCGTGAATCAGCCGAGATTCGAACCATGCTCGTGAACCACCCCCAGTCCGTGTCGATCGTGGCCGTCGACGGAGACGAGCTCGTGCTCGTCCGCCAGTCGCGGCCCGGCACGGCGGAGCTGCTCGTCGAGGTCCCCGCGGGGAAGATCGAGCCCGGTGAGGCGCCGAGGGCGGCGGCCGAACGGGAGCTGGCGGAGGAGTGCGGGCTCGGGGCCGAGAGCTGGCGCGAGCTCGGCAGCTTCTTCGCGGCCGCTGCCTACTCGACGGAGTACGTGCACGCATTCTGCGCGCAGACGCTGCGCGAGGTCGGGACGCCGGAGCTCGAGGTGCTCCGGCGTCCACTCGCCGCGGCACTGCGCGAGATCAACGACGCAACGTCGCTCGCGACGATCGCCCTCTGGCGCGTAGAGTCGAGGCCGTGACTCTCGAAGAGCTGCGCGCCGACGTCGAGTCAGGTGCCGTCGACACGGTCGTCGCCGCGTTCACGGACATGCAGGGCCGCCTGATGGGGAAGCGCGAGCAGGCAGAGTTCTTCGTCGAGGAGTCGGTGGAGCACGGGGTCGAGGGCTGCAACTACCTGCTCGCGCTGGACATGGAGATGGATCCGCAGCCCGGCTACGCAATGGCGAGCTGGGAGCGCGGCTACGGCGACTTCCACCTGCAGCCGGACCTCGCGACGCTGCGCCGCATTCCGTGGCTCGAGGGGACCGCGCTCGTCCTCTGCGACGTCGGCTGGGAGGACGGGTCGCCTGTGGTCGCGTCTCCTCGACAGGTGCTGAAGGCGCAGGTCGAACGAGCGCGCGCGGCGGACTACGAGCCGATGTTCGGCTCCGAGCTCGAGTTCTACCTCGTCAAGGAGTCGTACGCGGAGGCGCACGGCAAGCACTACCGCGACCTGACGCCGTCGGTGCCGTACATCCTCGACTACCACGTGCTCGCGACCTCCTACGACGAGCCGCTGATCCGTCAGATCCGCAACGGGATGCAGGCCGCAGGCATCCCCGTCGAGAGCTCGAAGGGCGAGGCGTGGCCCGGTCAGCATGAGATCAACTTCCGCTTCGCCGACGCGCTCACGAGCGCCGACCGCCACACGATCTACAAGAACGGCGCGAAGGAGATCGCGCACCTGAACGACTGCGCGATCACGTTCATGGCGAAGCCGGACCACACGTGGATCGGCAACTCCTGCCACATCCACTCCTCGCTGTGGCGAGACGGAACGAACGCGTTCGGCGAGGAGAGCGAGGTGTTCGACCGCTTCCTCGCCGGCCAGATCGCGTGCACGGGCGAGCTTGCGCTGTTCTTCGCACCGAACGTGAACTCGTACAAGCGCTACGCCGCGTCGAGCTGGGCGCCGACGACGCTCGCGTGGGGACACGACAATCGCACGTGCGGCTTCCGCGTCGTCGGCCACGGCGCGTCGAAGCGCGTCGAGACGAGGATCCCGGGCGGGGACGTGAACCCGTACCTCGCGTTCGCGGCGATGATCGCGGCGGGCCTGCACGGCCTCGAGCACGAGCTCCCGCTGCCGCCCGCCCTCGAGGGGAACGCGTACGAGTCGGACGCGAAGAGGTTTCCGTCCACGCTGCGGGACGCGGTGGCTGCCCTCGAGAACGGCTCGGTCGCGCGGGCCGCGTTCGGCGACGAGGTCGTGGAGCACTACCTCAACTACGGCCGGACGGAGCAGCGGCTGTTCGACGAGGTCGTCACCTGCTACGAGCGCGAGCTCCTGTTCGAGCGTGGCTAAGCCGCTCGTCGGGATCACGACCTACGTCACGCCGGCCCGTTGGAGCCACTGGGAGCTCGAGGCGGCGCTCATCCCCGTCGACTACGTCCGCTCGGTCGACTCTGCCGGCGGCCGGCCGGTGCTCGTCCCGCCGTCGACGGACGGCGTGGAGGAGACGCTCGACGCGCTCGACGCCCTCGTACTCACCGGCGGCCCCGACCTCGATCCCGACCTCTACGGGCAGGAGCCGCATCCCGAGACGTCCGGCATCTCGACGGAGCGTGACCAGGGCGAGCTGGCGCTGCTCCAGGCCGCGCTCGAGCGCGACATGCCGGTGCTCGCGATCTGCCGCGGCTCGCAGATCCTGAACGTCGCCCGCGGCGGCGACCTGGTGCAGCACCTCCCGGACGTCGTCGGCGACGAGAAGCACAAGGAGACGCCCGGCGAGTTCGCCGATCACGACGTCGAGCTCGACGAGGGGACGAAGCTCGCAGCGCTTCTCGGGGAGCGCGTCCCCGTCAAGTCCCACCACCACCAGGGAATCGGCCGGCTCGGCGAGGGCCTACAGGTCGCGGGCCATGCCGGCGACGGCACGATCGAGGCGCTCGAGGATCGGTCGAAGCAGTTCGCGCTCGGCGTTCTCTGGCATCCCGAGGCGGGCGAGAACACGAAGCTGTTCGAAGCGCTCGTGAACGAGGCGCGCAAGTACCGCGCACGCACGCGGCGCTAGCTCAGAAGCGCTCGAGCAACCACGCGTGCACCTCTGGCACCCGGCGTGTCCCAAGCGTGATGTGGCCGTCGTCCGGCGAGAGGCGCGCGTCAACACCGGGGATCCGCTCGGCCAGCCACCTGCCGTGCGAGATCGGGACGAACAGGTCGTGCTCGCCGTGCCAGAGGAGCACCGGCACGCGGATCTCCTCGACCGCGAACCCCCACGGATTGTCGAACGCGAGGTCGTCGTCGCGCCAGCCGTCGACCCGCTCCTCGATCGCGCTGGCCATCGCAGCCGAGAGGTACTCCGCTACGTCACCGGTGAACACCGCGGCGTCGACGGGCGTGAGCAGCGTCTGAAGCATGGTCGCAAGTCCCTGCGTGCCCAGTGCCCCCAGGGCCTTCGCCCGCGGTTCGAGGAAGCTCTCGAGCGCCTCTTGCCCTGCCTGCGTGGCGGCGAACTCCTCGAGGTTCTCCTCGCCCATCCCCTCGGTCCAGTCGAGTCCCTCGGCGTCGATCGGCGCGACGCCTGCGAGACTCGCGGCGGCGACGACCCGGTCCGACAGGAGCGCGGCGCACGCGAGCGAGTGCGGTCCGCCGCCGGAGATCCCCCAGGTCGCGAAGCGGTCGACGCCGAGCGCGTCGGCGATCGTGGCGACGTCGGCCGCGGCGTCGGCGACCGTGCGGCCGGGCTTGCTCGTCGAGCCCGCATAACCGGGCCGGTCGTAGCTGATCAACCTGATTCCGCGACCGCGGGCGTCGTCGGCCGCCGGCGGGTACTGCAAGCCGCCCGACGGCGTGCCGTTGTGGAGGAACACCGGTTTCCCTGCGGGGTCGCCACCTTCGTAGACGCGGAGCGTGCGGCCGTCGGACGTCGTGACCTCGCGCATGAGCCGCTTCATAGCATGGGCCTCGCCCGCAATGGTTGAATCGCCGCAATGAGCAGCGTCGCCGTCGTCAACCCTGCCACCGAGGAGACGATCGTCGTCCTCGAGCAGGCCGGCGCCGAGGAGACCGACGCCGCCGTCGCTGCGGCGAAGGCGGCGTTCCCTGCGTGGCGCGCGGTCGCGCCGGCCGATCGCGCACGGCTGCTGCGCCGGCTGGCGGCGCTCGTCGAGGAGCACGGCGAGGAGCTCGCGCAGATCGAGACCCGCAACGTCGGCAAGCCGATCTCCGACTCGCGCGGCGAGGTCGGGATGGTCGCCGACGTCTTCCACTTCTACGCCGGCGCGGTCGACAAGCACCACGGCGAGACGATCCCGGTGGGGGGCGGGGTCGACATGACCTTCCGCGAGCCGCTCGGCGTCGTCGGGCTGATCGTCCCGTGGAACTTCCCGCTGAACATCGCGAGCTGGAAGCTCGGCCCCGCGCTCGCGTGCGGCAACACCGTCGTGCTCAAGCCGGCGGAACTGACGCCGCTGTCCGCGCTTCGACTCGGCGAGCTCGTGCTCGAGGCAGGCATCCCCGAGGGTGTCGTCAACGTGCTCGCCGGGAAGGGCTCGGTCGTCGGCAACCGGCTGGTCGAGCATCCGGATGTCGCCAAGGTCGGCTTCACGGGCTCGACCGAGGTCGGTCGTGCGGTCATGGCGGGCGCGGCCGAGACGATCAAGCGTGTCACGCTCGAGCTCGGCGGCAAATCGGCGAACCTGATCTTCGCGGACGCCGATCTCGAGGCTGCAGCCGCCGCGGCGCCGTACGCGGTCTTCGGCAACGCGGGCCAGGACTGCTGCGCGCGATCGCGCATCTTCGTCGAGCGTTCCGTGTACGACCGGTTCGTCGAGTTGCTCGTCGATGCGACGCGTGGCGTGCACGTCGGTGATCCCGCTGACGATGCGACCGAGATGGGGCCGCTCATCTCCGCCCAGCACCGCGAGCAGGTGGCGTCGTTCGTCGACGGCGATCCGCTCTTTCGCGGCTCCGTTCCGGAGGGCGCCGGGTTCTGGTTTCCTTGCACGCTCATGGAGGCGACGAACGACGACCGCGTCGCGCGGGAGGAGGTCTTCGGGCCGGTCGCGGCCGTGATCCCGTTCGCCGACGAGGACGAGGCGATCCGTCGCGCGAACGACACCCCGTACGGGCTCTCGGGCTCGATCTGGACGCAGAACGGCTCGCGTGCGCTCCGCGTCGCGCGCGAGATCGACACCGGCGTGCTCTCAATCAACGCGAACACGTCCGTCCGCGTGTCGACGCCGTTCGGCGGCTTCAAGCAGTCCGGCTTCGGCCGCGAGCTCGGCATGCACGCGCTCGAGGGGTACTCCGAGGTGAAGAACGTGTTCGTGGCCACGTGATGGGGCGGCTGGACGGCAGGGTCGCGGTGATCACCGGCGCGGGTGGCGGGATGGGCCGCGACGCGGCGCTGCTCTTCTCCGAGGAAGGCGCGCGCGTCTGTGTCGCCGACGTCGATGCGGACGCCGCAGTCAAGACCGCCGAAGAGGCGCGCGACGCGTTCGCCGTACAGGTCGACGTGGCGGACGAGAAGAGTGTGCGTCGGATGTACGAGGAGACGGCCGAGCGCTACGGAGGCGTGGACGTCCTCTACAACAACGCGGGAATCTCACCGGCCGACGACGCGTCGATCCTCGACACCGGGCTCGAGGCGTGGGAGCGCGTGCAGGCCGTGAACACACGCGGGGTCTACCTCTGTTGCAAGCACGGCATCCCCTATCTGCTCGAGCGTGGCGGCGGCTCCGTGATCAACGTCGCCTCGTTCGTCGCGCTGGTCGGCGCAGCGACGTCGCAGATCTCGTATACGGCGTCGAAGGGAGCGGTCCTGTCGCTGAGCCGCGAGCTCGCCGTGCAGTTCGCGCGCGACGGCGTGCGAGTCAACGCGCTCTGTCCCGGCCCAGTGGAGACACCGCTCCTGCTCCGCATCTTCGGAGACGATCCGGCGGCGTACGAGCGGCGGCGCGTGCATCTTCCGATGGGGCGCCTTGCGAAGCCTCGCGAGATCGTCAGCGCGGCGCTCTTCCTCGCGAGCGACGAGGCGTCGTACGTGAACGGCGCCACGTTCGTGGTGGACGGCGGGCTGACCGCCGCCTACGTCACGCCCGAGTAGGGCGCGCTCCGGCGCGTCGTCCGCCGACTGCCTACCATTAGCCCGGATGGCCGGTTCACCTGCGACCGTGCTCATCTGCGACGACGAACCGGCCCTGCGTGAGCTCATTCGCGTGAGCATCAGGGGCGAGTACGCGTTTGCAGAGGCCGAGGACGGAGTGGAGTGCATGAAGCTCGTCCGCGAGATCCACCCGGACGTCCTGATCCTCGACATGCTCATGCCGCGGCGCGGCGGGCTCGAGGTCCTGACCGAGCTGCGCGGCGATGTCGAGCTTGCCGCCATGCCGGTGATCGTGCTGACCGCGCAGCCGGAGACGCGCGAGGACGCGCTGCGCGAGGGGGCGACGCTCGTGATGGACAAGCCGTTCTCGCCCGACGAGATCAGCGAGGCGGTGGAGGGAGTGCTCGCGGAGAGCGGATGAGCAACTCGAGCAGCCCAGTGCCCGACGTTTCGGAGACGGTCGCAGGCCCGTCGCACGGCCGGGCCGGGTCCGAGCGCGCGAACCCGGGCCTCCTGACCCGCATCGCGGTCTCGATCGGCGCGCTCGCGCTGGGCCTCGCGCTCGTGTTCGGGATCCTGATCTACGCCGTCATCGGCCTGCGCCACCGCTCGCTCGAGGCACGCCGCTCGCAGCAGGTGATCGCGACCGCCAACGGGCTCCAGACGCTCGTGATCGATTTCGAGACAGGTCTGCGCGGCTTCGTGATCACGGGCAAGCGGCGCTACCTCCAGCCGTGGGTGACGGCGCAGCACAGGTATCCGCCGCAGATGGCCGAGCTGATCAAGCTCACGGCCGACGATCCGAGCCAGCAGGCCTCCGCGCGCACGATCAAGCAGCAGATCGACGCATACCTGCACAACTACTCGATCCCGCTCGTCCACTTCATGGAGCGCAACCCGCAGTCGGCGCGTGCTGTCTCGATCTCGAGAACCGGATCGAGCAGTGTCGAGCACATCCGCGGGTCGTTCACCACGTTCCTCAACAAGGAGCAGGCCCGCGGGGCCGCACGCGACGTCCGCGCGAAGAACACGGCGCACGCCGCCGTGCTGATCGGTGCGACGTCGCTGGCCGCAGCGCTCATGTTCCTGCTCGCCGCCGCCGTGTACCTCGAGCGAGTGGTCGCGCGGCCTGTGCGTCGCGTCGCGGGAGGTGCGCGCCGTGTCGCGACCGGCGACCTCTCTGAGCGTGTCCCCACCGGCGGTCCCGGCGAGATCGGCGTGCTCGAGCAGTCGTTCAACGCGATGACCGACTCGCTGCAGCGCAACCGGGACGAGCTGGAGGAGCACAACCGCCGGCTCGTGGAGAGCGAGCGGCTGAAGACCGAGCTCGTCAGCAACGTGTCCCACGAGCTGCGCACACCGCTCGCGAGCGTGCTCGGGTTCTCCGAGCTGATGCTCAAGCGTGACGTCGACCCGATTGATCGCCGCCGCTACCTCGAGCTGATCCGCTCGGAGTCGGCGCGGCTGGCGACGCTGCTCAACGACCTGCTCGACCTCCAGCGCCACGAGCTCGGCGTGCTGCAGCTGAACCGCGCGGAGTTCGACCTCAACGAGCTGCTCGCCGCGCAGGTGACGCTGTTCAGCGCGCAGAGCGAGGAGCACGAGCTCGAGTTCCGCCCGGCGCCGGAGGCACTGCTCGTCGAAGGCGACCGCGACCGTCTCGCCCAGGTGATCGGGAACCTCCTCTCGAACGCGATCAAGTACTCGCCGGAGGGCGGTGTCGTCGAGGTCGCCGCGGTCGAGACGCGCGGCGAGGCCTGGGTCTGGGTGCGCGATCCCGGGCTCGGGATCGCCGAGGACCAGCAGGCTCAGATCTTCACGAAGTTCTTCCGGGCCGACATCGCGCGGGAGCGCGGAATCCCTGGTACCGGGCTCGGGCTCGTGCTCGCGCTGCAGATCGTGGAGGCCCACGGCGGCACGATCGGGTTCGACAGCGAGGAAGGCTCGGGCTCCACCTTCTGGCTGCGGATCCCCGTGGTGACCGCGCCGCAGTCAGCTGCCGCAGCCGGCGACGAGGCGAAGGCTCGTCACGGGGTGTAGCTCGGCACCGTTCGGCGACGCGCCGTGGCGCGAGGTCCGGCCGCCCCAGAACCCGACGCCGTCGACGTAGGCGACCGCGCCGAGCGGTTGCGTCGCGCTCGTCGCGTGACCGCATCTCGACTCGAACTGCGTCCACGCCGCCGCCATCGCCGCGCGGTCCCGTGACGCCGGCCCGAGGCAGGGCGGCCCCGGAATGACGGCATTCATGTAGTCGCCATCGTCGAACAGCGACAGACGGATCTCGTCGCCCTCCCGCTTGTAGGAGACGATCTGCGCAACGACCTCCCACGTCTGCTTCTGGAACTGCGTCGTTCGCTTCAGCGGCGTCGTCGTCGGTGGCCGGAGGGCGTCGATCGCGCCGATCGTCGAGCTCGCCGGATTGAGCCGGACGAGGTTCCGTTGGGTGTCGCTCAACGTCTTCATGCGCCAGCGGATGCCACCGCAGTGCGATGCGCTCGGTCGGTCGGCCGCCTTGACGGTGACCGCGCAGACAGTTGCCGCAAACAGTGCCGCGGCCAGCACGAGAAGCCTGGGCTGGTTCATTCGGTTTTCCTGGACGACCCCGACGGCGGATAGTACGCGTTTCCAGCGCAGAACGCCGACGCGCGCCGGACTCGAGCACGGGCGCGGCTACGCTTGCCGCACCGGCGGGCGTGGCGGAATTGGCAAACGCGTCGGGTTTAGGTCCCGGTGGGGCTCACGCCCCTTAGAGGTTCGAGTCCTCTCGCCCGCACTCTCGGTTGTCGTCGTCCGTGCCGTTCAGGCGAACGCTGCCTCGACGCCGTCGAGCAGGCGCCAGTTCCCGTCGAGCGCGCGCTCGGCCGCGGCGACAAGCCGGTCCTCGTCCTCGGGCGTCGTGTTCTCGAGGACGCGCCGCGACTGCGCTGCATGCTCGTGGTCGCGATCGGTATGGAGCGAGAAGTACTCCGTCGCCGTCGAGCTCGGCTCGAAGCCGTAGTGCGAGACGAGCCCCTCGAGCTTCGTCCGCGAGACGTCCGGCTGGCCGGCCTCGATCGCGTAGAGCACGGCTCGTGCCTCGAGCGCATCCGTCCGTCGCCACGCATCCGCGCACGCCTGCGTCTCTTCCCGCGGCTCCCGGCCGAGCGAGCCGCCGGTTGCACGAGCGAAGTCGTCCCAGAGGTCGACGTGCTCCGCCTCCTCCCGGGCGTGGTCGACGTCGCCGGTCGCCGCCGCGGTGTCCGCGAGCGCGACGACGGCGTGCCGGTACTCGCCCGCATAGAACGCGAGCTCGTCGCGTGACAGGTCTCCGCTCTCCCAGCGGCGGTAGAACGGGTGCTCGAGGACGTTTCGCCGCCGGCGTGCGTCGTCGAGCCGCTCGATCAGAGTCATGCCTGCTCCCTTCGGTAAGGCGTTCTCGGAAGGCGCCATCCTAAGCGCCCGGGCGGATCTGCGTCAGCCGCTCGATCCCGGCCGCAGCACTCGCGAGCGCGGACTCGTCGAAGAGGTAGGGAGTCGCGTTGGCGACGTCGTGCAGCGGGCCGTCGAGCTCGTCGGATCCACGCGCCGCGTTGAGCGCGTATCGGACCGGGATCTCGTGCGTGACGACGAGGATCGACGGCTCGGGGCGCTCGAGGAGCCGGGCGAGGCCACGTGCGTACCGCCGAGCGGCGTCGTCCAGCGACTCTCCTCCAGGGAATGGTGTCGCACGCGAATGTGCCTCTTTCCAGGTGCGATATGCGTCGAGATCCCGTCCCTCGAACTCTCCGACGTCGACGTCGTCGAGCAGGGGCTCGACCACGAGCGGCACGCCGCGCCCGTCGAGGGCGATCGTCCCCGTTTCCAGGGTCCGCCCGAATCGGCTGTGGACGCAGAGCTCGAGGTGGACGTTCGCGACCTGGCTGCCGAGCCGGCGCGCCTCGTCGCGGCCGCGCTCGGTCAGCGGCACTGGCACCGCGGGATCGCCGTTGCACCGGCGCTCGACGTTGTACGTGGTCTCGCCGTGGCGCGTGAGCACGAACAGCCGCACGGCGCGAGCCTACGCAGAGCAGGCCGGACGTGGTTTGCTCTAATGGCCGCCATGACGCCCGTCGTCGAGGAGCTCCCGGACAACCGCGTCCGGCTCACGGTCGACGTCCCACGAGAGGACGTCCACCATGCGGTCGAGCACGCCGCCTCCGACCTCGCGGCGTCGGTGAAGGTCCCCGGCTTCCGCAAGGGCAAGGTGCCGATGCCTGTGCTCGTCTCGCGGATCGGCAAGGAGCGCATCTACGCCGAGGCCGTCGAGAGCCACATCAGCGGCTGGTTCTGGGACGCGGCCGCGCGGAGCGGAATCAGGCCCGCCGACGGCCCGGAGCTCGAGTACGAGCTTCCCGTCAGCGACGACGAGGACTGGCGGTTCACCGCCACGGTGCCCGTGCTCGCGAAGCCGGAGCTCCCGGACTGGACGACGCTCGAGGTCGCCAGACCGGACGTCGAGGTACCGGGAGAGCTCGTCGAGGCGGAGCTGGAGGCTCTGCGCAGCACGGTCGCGGCGCTCTCGCCCGTGACCGACCGTCCGGCTCAGCCCGGGGACACCGTCGTCGTCGACCTCGTCCGCGATGGCGGCGACGCGCAGCGCGACTACGTGGTCGAGCTCGGCTCGGGGCGGCTCGTTCCCGAGCTTGAGCAGCAACTCGTCGGCATGTCCGCCGGCGAGTCGCGCGAGGTCCGCTTCGAGCTCGCCGACGAGCAGCTCGCGGTCGTCGATGCGACGGTGAAGGAGATCAAGGAGAAGGTGCTGCCGCCGGTCGACGACGAGCTCGCGCGGACCGCATCCGAGTTCGACACGATCGACGAGCTGCGTGCAGACGTCGAGGGCAGGCTTCGCGAGCAGATCGAGGCGGAGGTGGACGAAGCCTTCCGGCGGGCGGCGCTCGACGCCGTCGTCGACGCGACGGACATCGATCCCTCCGGGCCGATCGTCGACGCGCGCACGCGCACGCTGCTGCGCGAGCTCGACGAGGTGATGCGCCGGCGCGGCGCAAGCCTCGACACCTACATCGAGGTTACCGGCGGCTCCGCGGAGGAGCTCGTCGGCCGCCTCTACCAGGAGGCGAAGCACTCGGTCGCGGGTGAGCTCGTGCTCGAGGCCGCGGCCGACAAGCTCGCGATCGACGTCTCCGACGAGGACGTGGACGCGTCGATCCGCGAGCGCTTCGAGGAGCCCGAGCTCGTGCTGGAGCAGTTGCGCGAGGGCGGGGCCTACGAACGCGAGCGGGAGAGCATGCGCATGGCGCGGGCGCTCGACCGGATCGTCGCGGAGGTGAAGCCCATCCCGCTGGAGCAGGCAGAGGCCCGCGAGGCGATCTGGACGCCAGACAAGGAAAAGCCCAAGACCGAGACGAAACTGTGGACCCCCGGCAGCAAGGAGCCTGCATGACCCCTGAGAACCTCGTGATCCCGTCCGTCATCGAGCAGACCTCGCGTGGCGAGCGGTTCTTCGACATCTATTCGCGCCTGCTCAACGAGCGGATCATCTTCCTCGGAACGGCGATCGACGACCAGGTTGCGAATCTCACGATGGCGCAGCTGATCCACCTCGAGTCAGAGGACCCTGACAAGGACATCTCGATCTACATCAACTCGCCCGGCGGCCAGGTCTACTCAGGCCTCGCCATCTACGACACGATGCAGTTCATCAAGCCCGACGTGCAGACGATCTGCGTCGGGATCGCGATGTCGATGGGCGCCGTCATCCTCGCCGGCGGCGCGGAAGGGAAGCGACTGGCCCTGCCGAACTCGAAGATCCTCATCCACCAGGTCTCCGGCGGTTTCCAGGGGCAGGCGACGGACATCGAGATCCAAGCGCGCGAGACGATCGCGCTCAAGCGCCGGCTCGAGGAGATCCTCGCCCTCCACACCGGCAAGCCGGTCGACCAGGTGTCCAAGGACATGGAGCGGGACTACTTCCTCACGTCGCAAGAAGCCCAGGAGTACGGCATCATCGACAGTGTGATCGCGCATCGGTAGACGAGCGCGGCGCGAGGGACTAAAAGGAGACACGTGGCCAGAGCATCCGACGGCAACGAGCAGCTTCTCTGCAGCTTCTGCGGGAAGAGCCAGCGGCAGGTCAAGAAGCTGATCGCCGGCCCCGGCGTCTACATCTGTGACGAGTGCATCGATCTCTGCAACGAGATCATCGACGAAGAGCTCACGGCTCCGGCCCAGCTCGACCTCGACAACCTCCCGCGGCCGAAGGACATCTACTCGGTCCTCAACGACTACGTGGTCTCGCAGGAAGAGGCGAAGCGCACGCTCGCCGTCGCCGTCTACAACCACTACAAGCGCGTCCAGATGGGGCAGGACGAGTCGGAGGTGGAGCTCCAGAAGTCGAACATCCTCCTGCTCGGCCCGACCGGCTGCGGCAAGACGCTGCTCGCACAGACGCTCGCCCGCATTCTCAACGTCCCGTTCGCGATCGCCGATGCGACTGCGTTGACCGAGGCGGGTTACGTCGGCGAGGACGTCGAGAACATCCTCCTGAAGCTGATCCAGGCGGCCGACTTCGACATCAAGAAGGCCGAGACCGGGATCATCTACATCGACGAGGTCGACAAGATCGCGCGCAAGGCGGACAACCCGTCGATCACGCGCGACGTCTCGGGCGAGGGCGTGCAGCAGGCGCTGCTGAAGATCCTCGAGGGCACCGTTGCGTCGGTGCCGCCACAGGGCGGTCGCAAGCACCCGCACCAGGAGTTCCTGTCGATCGACACGACGAACGTCCTCTTCATCTGCGGCGGCGCGTTCGCCGGGCTCGATCGGATCATCGCCAAGCGGATCGGCAGGAACGCCGTCGGCTTCGGCGCGGAAGTCCGGTCGAAGCACTCGGTCGAGGCGTCAGAGCTACTCGCCGAGGTGATGCCCGAGGACCTGCTCAACTTCGGCCTCATCCCCGAGTTCATCGGCCGGCTGCCCGTCATCTCGGCGGTGCATCAGCTGCAGCGCGAGGACCTCGTCCAGATCCTCACCGAGCCGAAGAACGCGCTCGTGAAGCAGTACCAGCGCTTCTTCGGCTACGACAACATCGAGCTCGTCTTCACCGAGGACGCGCTCTGGGAGATCTCGGACAAGGCGCTTGAGCGCGAGACCGGCGCACGGGGGCTCCGCTCGATCATCGAGAACGCGTTGCTCGACGTCATGTTCGAGCTTCCGTCGCGCCGCGACGTCTCCAAGTGCGTGATCACGAAGGAGACGATCGAGAAGGACCTGAAGCCCACGCTCGTCACGAGCGCCGAGGGCGTCGCCGCGGACGAGCCCGAAACGCTCGCCGAAGAGTCCGCCTAGGTACTCAGCGCGGCGGGCCGGCGCGGACGAGCGCGAGCATGCGCTCCGCGTCGCCGCGCCTGTCGTCGATGCTCTCGAGCCACCACGACGCGCCGACGTTTCGATACGCGGACGGATCGATGTCGTCGCTCCGGCCGAGCACGGCGACGTCGAAGTCGTCGCCGCGGCCGATCGTCTGGATGTTCCGTGCGACGTCGTCCGGCGACGACGTCAGCCCCGTCGGGTCGGCGCTGTCGGCGATCCACCCGTCCCAGCGGGCCGCGCGGCGAAGCGACGCGGGACGGTTGCCGCCGATCCAGATCGGAAGTCGTGGCTGCAGCGGCACGGGTGCGAGCCGCACGCCGTCGACCGTGTAGTGCGAGCCGGCGTGGCGCACCTCGTCTCCCGACCACAGCGCGCGCAGGACGGTCAGGCCTTCGTCCAGCATCTCTGCGCGCACGGATGGATCCGCCGGTTCGCCGAACCTCGCGAACTCCGTCGCCGAGCCGCCGAGGCCCGCCCCGAAGACGACGCGGCCGCCGCTCAGCACGTCCAACGTCGCAACCGTTTGCGCCAGGACATGTGGACGGCGGCGCGCGACAGGCGTCACAGCGGTGCCGATGCGCAAACGGGGTACGGTCGCGGCGATCGCTGCGAGCACGATCCACGGATCGGCCGCCGGCGGCCCCCAGACGAACGCGAGGTGGTCCCAGACGAAGAAGCCGTCCCAGCCGGCCTTTTCCGCCGCGGCGGCGACGCGAATCGCAGTGAGCGGATCGGAGTACGATCCGGTGTTCGCGAGGCCGACGGCGAACTGCACGGTTGCTCAGCCTAGAGCGGGGGCGGAAGACGACGCTGCACGTGCGCGTCCAGAGACGGACGAATCGCATGCACACGAGGGCGAGCCCGTTGTAGGCTCGAGCTCTCGACTCACGTAGGGAGGTTCCATGAGCGGCGTACTTATCCCCGAGCGCGTCGAGGCGCTGTCGGCGAGCGTGCGCGGCCCCGTGATCGGCCGCGACGATCCCGACTACGAATCGGCGCGTCAACTCTTCAACGCGATGATCGACAAGCGGCCCAGCTTGATCGCGCGCTGCACCGACGCGGCGGACGTCATCGCCGCGGTCAACTTCGGACGCGAGGAGGGGCTCGACATCGCCGTCCGCTGTGGCGGACACAACGGCCCCGGACTCAGCAGCGTCGACGACGGGCTCGTCATCGACCTCACGCAGCTGCGCGGCACGATCGTCGATCCGGAGGCTCGAGTCGCGCACGTGCTCGGCGGCTCGCAGCTCGGCGACGTCGACCACGCGACGCACGCGTTCGGCCTCGCGGCTCCGTTCGGGATCATCTCGACGACGGGCGTCGGTGGACTGACGCTCGGTGGCGGTGTCGGACACCTCAGCCGCCGGCTCGGTCTCTCGATCGACAACCTGATCGAGGCGGACGTCGTCCTGGCCGACGGCAGTCTCGTCAAGGCGAACGAGAACGAGAACGAGGACCTTTTCTGGGCGCTGCGCGGCGGGGGCGGGAACTTCGGCGTCGTCACGCGTTTCGCCTTCCGGCTCAGCCCGGTCTCGACGGTCGTCGCGGGACCCATGCTCTGGCCGCTCGACCGGACTGCCGAGATCCTGTCGTGGTACCGCGAGTTCATCTTGAACGCGCCCGAGGAGCTGAACGGCTTCTTCGCGTTCCTGACGGTGCCTCCCGCACCGCCGTTCCCGGAGGAGCTGCAGCTGCAGAAGATGTGCGGCATCGTCTGGTGCTACTCAGGTCGACCGGAGGATGCGGACGAGCAGTTCGCGCCCGCGCGTGCATTGAGCCCAGCGCTCGACGGCGTCCAGCCGATGCCGCTCCCGATCCTGAACTCGGCGTTCGACGCGCTCTACGGACCGGGAGACCAGTGGTACTGGCGCGCCGACCTCGTCGCGGAGATCCCGGACGAGGCGATCGCCGCGCACGAGGACTTTGCGCGGCGACTGCCGACGTGGAAGTCGACCATGCACCTCTATCCGATGGACGGTGCGGCTGCGCGTGTCGGCAGCTCGGACACGGCATGGTCGAACCGCTCGGCCAACTGGACGCAGGTGATGGTCGGCGTCGATCCCGATCCGGCGCTGAAGGACGAGCTGCGCGAGTGGACCGTCTCGTATTGGGAGGCGCTGCATCCGTACTCCACCGGTGGCAGCTACGTGAACATGATGATGGAGGAGGGCGACGACCGGATCAGGGCCACGTACGGGCCGAACTACGAACGCCTGGCGAAGGTCAAGGCGTCGTACGACCCGGACAACCTCTTCCACGTCAATCAGAACATCAAGCCGGCGAGCTGAGAGAGACGGGGAGGCCCGCTTCGGCGGGCCTCCCCCTAGGATTCGCAGGGATGGGCTTCACGACGCGGCCTGAGCTCCGCGGCACCTTCGGGATGGTCGCGTCGACCCACTGGCTCGGCACCGCTGCGGGAATGGCCGTGCTCGAGCGGGGCGGCAACGCTTTCGACGCGGCGGTCGCGACCGGCTTCGCGCTCCAGGTCGTCGAGCCGCATCTCAACGGTCCGGGCGGCGACCTCCCCGCGATCCTCTACTTCGCGGATGCGGGCGACGTCCACGTGATCTGCGCGCAGGGCACGGCGCCCGCTGCGGCGACGATCGACCACTTCCGCGGGCTCGGCCTCGAGCTGATCCCGGGCACCGGCCTGCTGCCGGCGGTCGTCCCCGGCGCGTTCGACGGCTGGCTCCTGATGCTGCGCGAGTTCGGCACGTGGCGGCTCGCCGACGTGCTCGAGTTCGCGATCGGCTTCGCCGAGGACGGTCACCCGCTTGCGCCGCGGGTCCCGGATCTCATCCTCGAGGTCGAGCAGGTCTTCCGCGCCGAGTGGCCGACCTCGGCGGCCGTGTACCTCGCCGGCGGCGTCCCGCGCGCCGGCGCGATCTTCCGCAATCGCACGCTCGCGCAGACGTACCGCCGCATCGTCCACGAGTCTCGCGGCGGCTCGCGCGAGGAGGAGCTCGATCGCGCTCGGTCGCTCTGGTACGAGGGCTTCGTCGCGGAGGCGATCGACGAGTTCGCCCGGAAGGAGGTGATGGACGCATCGGGCCGACGCCACTCGGGTCTGCTCACCGGTGACGACCTCGCCTCCTGGCACGCGACGCTCGAGCGGCCGGTCTCGAGCGACTACCACGGACACACGGTGTTCAAGACCGGGCCGTGGGGCCAGGGCCCCGTCTTCCTCCAGCAACTCGCGCTCCTCTCGGGCTTCGACCTCCCTGCGATGGGGATCGCGAGCACGGAGCTCGTGCACACGGTCGTCGAGTGCGCGAAGCTCGCGTTCGCGGACCGCGAGGCCTGGTACGGCGATCCGGAGTTCGTCGACGTGCCGCTCGACCTGCTGCTCGGCAAGGACTACGCGGACGAGCGGCGTGCGCTCGTCGGCGATGGCGCGTCCGGCGAGCTGCGTCCCGGGGGCGACGATCCGCGGCTGCCGCGGCCCGTCGAGGTGACGACGGCCGCGGGTGTGGGCGAGCCGACCCGCGCCACCGGCGACACGTGTCATCTCGACGTCGTCGACCGGTACGGCAACATCGTGTCGGCGACCCCGAGCGGCGGCTGGCTGTGGAGTTCGCCCGTCGTGCCGGAGCTCGGCTTCCCGCTCGGGACGCGTGCGCAGATGTTCTGGCTCGAGGAGGGTCTGCCGAACTCGCTCGAGCCGCGCAAGCGCCCGCGCACGACGCTGTCGCCGTCGCTCGCGTTCCGCGGCGGCGATCCGTACATGGCGTTCGGGACCCCCGGCGGCGACCAGCAGGACCAGTGGTCGCTCCTGTTCTTCCTCCATCACGTCGACCTCGGCCTCGATCTCCAGGCTGCGATCGACGCGCCCAGCTTCCACACGGACCACTTCCCGAGCTCTTTCTATCCGCGCGAGACCGAACGGCGAAAGGTCGAGGTCGAAGGTCGGTTCGCGCCGTCCGTCGTGGACGAGCTGCGCGAGCGCGGCCACGATGTGCACGTGCTCGAAAACTGGTCGCTCGGACGTGTGAGCGCGGCAGCGCGCGAGGACGGAGTGCTCAAGGCTGCCGCGAATCCGCGCGGCATGGTCGGCTACGCGGCCGGCCGCTGATGGCGCGAGGCTCTGGGTCGCACCTCTCGCGTTCGCAACGCCGCACGCTCGACGCGATCTGCGACACGTTCGCGCCCGGCTCGGTCGAGCTCGGCGTTCCCGACCAGGTGGTCGAGCTCGCGCGGCTGAACCCATCGGTCTCGGACGGGGAGCTCCGCGCGCTGCTCGCGTTCTTCACGTTGCGCTCGTTCGCGCGGCGGCCGCGGGCCAGGCGGGAACGGGTCCTCGTCGCGTGGTGCGACAGCCGCCTGGCCGCACGTCGCGCAGCGTTCCAGGCGTTGCGCAAGGGCGTGCTCCTGTCCTTCTACTCGCACGAGCATCAGCAGCAGCGCATCGGCTATCCGGGGAAGCTCGGGCCGCCGCCGACTCCACGCGAGCCGCGGATCACGATCACGCAAGCCCGCGACCTCGACTGCGACGTCTGCGTCGTCGGGTCGGGTGCGGGCGGCGGCGTCGCGGCCGCGGTGCTCGCGCAGGCCGGGCTCGACGTCGTCGTCCTCGAGGCCGGCCCCGCGGTGAGCGAGGCCGACTTCGTCGGCGACGAGCTCGACGCCTATCGGCGCTTCTACTGGGGAGCCGCCGCGGCGACGACCGCGGACGGCGGAATCGGCCTGCTCACCGGCGAGTGTCTCGGCGGCACGACCACGGTCAACTGGACGACCGCCTTCCGAACGCCCGATGCGCTCCGTCGTGAGTGGGGCGGTCCGTTCCTCGACGAGGGGTTCACCCGCAGCCTGGACGCGGTCTGCGAACGATCGGGGGTGAGCACGGACTACAACACCCCGTCGACGCGCGACGCGATCATGCGCCGCGGCCTCGAGTCGCTCGGGTGGCACGTCGCGCCGATGCCGCGCAACGTCCGAGCCTGCGACCAGGGCACGGTCTGCGGGTACTGCGGGTTCGGGTGCCAGCTCGGCGCGAAGCAGTCGACGCTCGTCACGTGGCTCGAGGACGCGCACGCCGCCGGCGCGCGGATCGTGGTCGAGGTGAGAGCTGAGCGCGTCCGCGTCGAACACGGACGCGCAACCGGCGTCGACGCACGGACCCGGCGTGGCGAGCCCGTCTCGGTCCGTGCCCGCGCGATCGTCGTCGCCTGCGGCGCGCTGCGAACGCCGGAGCTGCTGCTGCGCTCGGGTCTTCGCAACGCCAACGTCGGCCGGCACCTGCACCTCCACCCCGTCACGGGCGTCTCCGCGCTCTTCGACGAGGAGGTGCGCCCGTGGGCCGGGACGACGCAGGCGCTCTACTCCGACGAGCACGCCGATCTCGAGGGCGGGTACGGGTTGAAGTACGAGACCGGGCCGATTCACCCGGGAGTCCTGATCGTGTTCTCGCCGTGGCGCGGCGCAGCGGCGAGCGATTCGCTGATCGCCGAGCTCCCGCGGCTGAGCGGCGTCGGCATCCTCGTACGCGACCGCGGCTCCGGCGAGGTGCGGGTGTCGCGGCGGGGCCGCCTGACCGTCCGGTATCGCCTCGCCGAGGACGATGTGCGGCGCGTCCGCGTCGGCGTCGAGGGCGCGGCGCGGATCCTCGAAGCCGCAGGCGCGAAACGCGTCTACTCGGCGCACGCCCGCACGCTCTCCTACGAGCCCGGTCCGGGCAGGCGCGACCGCTTTCTCGCCGAGGTCGACCGTGAGGGATTCGAGCCCGGGCGGTGCGGCTTCTTCTCGTTTCACCACCTCGGCTCGGCGCGACTGGGCGCCTCACCGCGCGAGTCCGCATGCAGCTGGGACGGAGAGACTTGGGACGTGCGCGGCCTCTACGTGATGGACGGCTCGTCGTTTCCGAGCGCGAGCGGCGTCAACCCGATGATCACGATCGAGGCGATCGCACACCTGAATGCGTCCAGGCTCGCTGCGGCGATGACGTGAGCGTCCGGCCGCCATCGACGCGGAGGCTACGATCGCGCGATGGATTCGCTGTACACGCCGCAGGGAGTCGAGGAGCGCTGGCAGCGCACCTGGGAGGAGGAGGGCCTCTACAACGCCGAGGCGGACGCGCCGGGCGAGCCGTTCGTGATCGCGCACCCGCCGCCGAACGTGACCGGCGAGCTGCACATGGGCCATGCGCTCCAGTTGTCGCTGGCCGACGCAATGGTCCGGATGAAGCGGATGCAGGGCTACAACACGCTGTTCCAGCCGGGGTACGACCACGCGGGCATCTCCACGCAGGCGGCGGTCGAGAAGGTGCTCAAGGACGAGGGCAGGACGCGCGAAGACCTCGGCCGCGAAGGGTTCGAGGAGTACGTGTGGGCTTGGCTGCGCCGCTACGGGCGGACGATCATGGGCCAGTTCCGCTCGATCGGCGCGTCACTCGACTACCGGCGCGAGCGGTTCACGCTCGACGACGCGTACACGCGCGCGGTGATGCGCTTCTTCGTCCACCTCTGGGAGTGCGGCTGGATCTACCGCGACAACCGCATCATCAACTGGTGCCCGTTCCACCGGAGCTCGCTCTCCGATCTCGAGCTCGACCACGTCGACGTCGACGATGCGCTCTCGTACATCACGTACCCGTTCGCCGACGGTGACGGTGGGATCACGATCGCGACGGTGCGGCCGGCGACGATCCTCGCCGACGTCGCCGTGGCAGTTCATCCGGACGACGACCGCTATCGTGGCTTCGTCGGCAGGGAGGTCCTCGTCCCGTACGTCGAGCGGCGGGTGCCGGTGATCGCCGACGCGCTGGTCGAGCGTGACTTCGGGGCAGGTGCGCTGAAGGTGACGCCCGGTCACGACCCGGTCGACTTCGAGATCGGTCGCGAGCACGGACTCCCGGAGCCGATGGTGATCGGTTCCGACGGACGCATGAACGAAAGCGCGGGCGACCTCGCCGGTCTCACCCAGGAGGAGGCGGGCGAGCGCGTGCTCGCGTGGGCGCGCGAGCACGGGCAGCTCGAGCGCCGCGAGAGCTACCGGCACTCGATCGCGATCTGCGAGCGCTGCGAGAGCAGGATCGAGCCGCTGATCTCGCTGCAGTGGTGGTGCCGGATGGAAGAGCTCGGGCGCGCCGCGATCGACGCGTTGCGCGAGCAGCGCGTCCGCTACCACCCGGAGTCGCAACACCGCTTCGCGATCGCGTCGCTCGAGACGGCACCGGACTGGAACATCTCGCGTCAGATCTGGTGGGGACACCGGCTGCCCGTCTGGTACTGCCCGGACGGCCACGTGACCGTCGCCGAGGAGGAGCCGGGCGGATGCGCCGAGTGCGGGTCGGCGAGTCTCACGCGGAGCGACGAGGTGCTCGACACATGGTTCTCCTCCGCGCTCTGGCCGTTCGCGACCCTCGGCTGGCCCGACGACACGCCGGACCTGCGGACGTTCTACCCGGGCGACCTGAACACGACGGCGCGCGAGATCATCCGGCTCTGGGAGAACCGGATGATCTTCTCCGGGCTCGAGCTGATGGGCGACATCCCGTTCAAGGACGTCGTCATCCACGCAATGGTGCTCGCGCCCGACGGACGGCGGATGTCGAAGAGCCTCGGCAACGGAGTCGCGCCCGACGAGATGATCCAGAAGCACGGCGCGGACGCGACGCGCTACGGGCTGATGAAGATCTCCTCGACGCAGGACACGCGTTTCTCCGAGGGCGCGATCGAGGAAGGGCGCAAGCTCGCCAACAAGCTCTGGAACGTCTCGCGTCTCATCCTGTCGCAGTCGGAGGCGGCGCTTCCGGACGCGCGGCCGCGCGCGATCGAGGAGACGTGGATCCTCGCGCGCCTCGAGGAGGCACGGGCACAGGTCGAGGAGTCCCTGGCCGGCTTCGACTTCGCGGCCACGGTCAACACGCTGTACCACCTCACGTTCGATGATTTCTGCGACTGGTACGCGGAGGCGGTCAAGCCGCGGCTCTACGACGGCGACGCGGACGCGCGCGCGACCGCGCTTGTCGCACTCGAACGCCTCCTCAAGCTCCTGCATCCGGTCATGCCGCACGTCACCGAGGAGATCTGGTCGCACCTGCCTGCGCGCGAGGGACGGCTGATCGTCGCGGCGTGGCCGGGGGCCGAGTCGGCGCCTCCGGAGGCGACCGACGCGCTCGAGCGCGTGCAGGACGCGGCGGAGATCTTCCGGCGCAGCGGCGTGCTCGTCCCGCTCGAAGGCGACGAGAAGCGGATCTTCGACGTCGTCGTGAAGCCCGAGCGGCAGAAGGCGAACGGCAACGCTGCGGCCGAGATCGAGCGCCTGGAGAAGGAGATCGCGCGTGCGGCCGGGAAGCTCGCCGACGAGCGCTTCGTCGAGAAGGCGCCGGAGCACGTGGTCGAGGCGGAGCGCGTGAAGCTGGAGCGGTATCGCCGTGAGCTCGACGCTCTCACCGGCTAGCTGGATCGAGCAGCTCAGTCCCTGGCCCGAGGAGTTCGGGCTCGAGCGCATGCGCACGCTCCTTCGCGACCTCGGCGACCCGCAGTGCGCTTTCCGGTCGATCCATGTCGTCGGCTCGAACGGCAAGTCGACCGCCGTGCGTACGATCGCTGCCCTGCTCGGATCGGAAGGACTGCGAACGGGCGCGTACACGTCACCGCACGTGAGTGGGTGGAGTGAGCGCATCCAGATCGACGGAGCCGACGCCGACTTCGACGCGGCTGTCGAGCGCGTCCGCCCGTACGCAGCCGGCGCGACGCAGTTCGAGGTGCTGACCGCCGCCGCGCTCGCCGAGTTCCGTGAGCGGCCCATCGACGTCGCGGTCGTCGAGGCGGGCCTGGGCGGACGGCTCGACGCGACGAATGTCATCGACGCCAGCGTCGTGCTGCTGACGAACGTATCGCTCGAGCACACGGAGGTCCTCGGCGACACGCGCGAGGCGATCGCGGCGGAGAAGCTCGCCGTTGCGAAGCCGCACGCGATCGTCGTGCTCGGCGAGCCCGAGTGGGAGAGTGTCGTCGCCGACAACGACGTGCGGTTCGGCGGCGCGCGAGAGGCTGCCGAGGCGTTCCTCGGAAGGCCCATCACCGGAGAAGCGAGCGCCGTCGTTCCGGGGAGGTTCGAGTGGCGCGGGCCAGACGAGCTCTGGGACGGCGCGCACAACCCTGCGGGCCTCGACTGGCTCCTCGAGCGCCTGCCGGAACGTGATTGGGTCGTGGTCTCGTCGATCCTCCACGACAAGGACGTCGACGCCATGCTCGAGCGCATGGCGCGGGCCGGCGATACGCTGATCGCTACCCGTTCCTCCAACGCTCGGGCACTCGACGAGAAGGAACTCGCGTTCCGCGCCGAACCGTACTTCGAGCGTGTCGAGTCCCACCGCGATCCGCAGTCCGCTCTCCGTCGGGCCCGAGCCCTCGGGACGGTCCTCGTCACGGGCAGCCTCTATCTTCTTGCCGATCTTTCGCAAGGGGGCTAGAACGCCTACGATGGCGACAGCCGGTGACAAGGTCACGATGTTCGCGTTGGCGGCGTTCGTCGTCTTGGCGGTCGTCGGGGTGGCGTTCGCCGTCGGGTATGTGGTCGGAAGGGTGTTCCTGTGACCATCGCGAGCACGTTCAGCGGTGTACACGGTTTCTTCAGCTCCGGGACGTGGGGCGTCGCCTGGCGCCTCGTGCTGTTCTTCCTCGCCATCTTCTGGCTGAGCCTCGCCTACTGGGTCTACAAGGACGCGCGCCGCCGGATCGACGATCCGTGGCTGGTGTGGATGGCCGTCGTGCTCGGGCTCGTCCCGTTCGTCGGTCCGCTCGTCTACATGCTCTTCCGTCCTCCCGAGTACCTCGAGGACGTTCGCGAGCGTGACCTCGAGATGCGGGCGATGGAGGAACGGCTCCTGCGGCGCGACCTCCACTGTCCGGTGTGCCGCGCAGAGGTCGGCCCCGACTTCCTCGTCTGTCCCGTGTGCACGACGAAGCTCAAGCAGGCCTGCTCGAACTGCAAGGCACCGCTCGAGGCCCTCTGGCAGATCTGTCCCTACTGCGAGACACCGCTGCAGACCGCGACGCTCGGCGAGCTGCCTTCCGTCGAGATCCGCCCGCCGAGACGTCGACGGCGATCTGAGTAGACTCGGGCGCTCGTGGCGATCGAGCGCACCCTGATCCTCGTGAAGCCGGACGGCGTCGAGCGCCGGCTCGTCGGCGAGATCGTCGGCCGCATCGAACGGCGAGGCTGCACGCTGCGTGCGGGCAAGCTGATCCTCGTTTCGCGCGAGCTCGGCGAGCAGCATTACGCCGAGCACCGCGAGAAGCCGTTCTTCGGCGAGCTCGTGGAGTTCATCTCCTCCGGCCCGACGCTCGCGCTGGTCGTCGAGGGGGAGGACGCGATCGCCACGCTGCGCACGACCATCGGCGCGACGAACCCCGCGGAGGCTGCGCCCGGCTCGATCCGCGGCGACCTCGCGCTCGCGATGCCGGACAACCTCGTGCACGGCTCCGACTCGCACGAGTCCGCGGCGCGCGAGATCGCGCTGTGGTTCGCTGCCGATGAGCTCGTCTGACCACGTCGACGTCGAGCGGAACGTCGCGAGCTGGACGAGGGCGAACGCGGAGTACACCGATCGGAGCGCGCATGACGCCTGGGCACAGGCCGAGATCACGTGGGGCGACTTCCGTGTCCCCGAGTCCGAGCTGAACGTCCTCGGCGACGTCGCCGGGAAGGACGTGATCGAGCTCGGCTGCGGCACCGCCTACTTCTCCGCGTGGCTCGCCCGACTCGGCGCGCGCGTCGTCGGCGTCGATCCGACACCTGCGCAGCTCGCGACGGCGCGCCGCTGCCAGCAGGAGTTCGGCCTCGAGTTCCCGCTGGTCGAGGCGGCGGCCGAGGACGTGCCGCTGCCCGACGCGTCCTTCGACCTCGCCGTCTCCGAGTACGGCGCGTCGATCTGGGCCGACCCGTACCGTTGGATCCCGGAGACGGCGCGGCTTCTCCGGCCGGGCGGAGAGCTCGTGTTCCTCCGCAACAGCACCCTCTGCATCCTCTGCAGTCCGGACGTCGGCAAGGTGGGCGAGCGGCTCGTGCGTCCGCAGTTCGGTATGCACAGATTCGATTGGCCCGACGAAGACGGAGCGGGAGGGATCGAGTTCCACCTCGCCCACGGGGACTGGATTCGCTTGCTGCGCGCGAGCGGCTTCGAGGTGATCGACCTGGTCGAGCTGCGGGCCCCGGCGGATGCGCAGGACCACCCGCACTACGACTACGTCACCGCAGAGTGGGCTCGGCAATGGCCGGCGGCCGAGATCTGGCGAGCGCGACTCGCGGGCAACCGATGAGCTCCGAGCAGCCGGACTACGTCCGGCAGAACGTCGCGAACTGGACGAAGGCGAACGCCGAGTACACGGACGACTCCGCGGACCGAGCGTGGACCGAGGATGAGATCACCTGGGGCGTGTTCCACGTCCCCGAGTCGGAGCTGAACGTCGTCGGCGACGTCGAGGGGCTCGACGTCGTCGAGCTCGGGTGCGGGACCGCGTACTTCTCCGCGTGGCTGGCGCGGCGCGGAGCTCGCGTCGTCGGCGTCGACCCCACGCCTGCCCAGCTCGCCACCGCTCGCAGGCTCCAGCGGGAGACCGGGATCGCGTTCGAGCTGGTCGAGGGAGTCGGCGAGGACGTGCCTCTGCCCGACGCGTCGTTCGATCTCGCCGTCTCCGAGTACGGCGCCTCGCTGTGGGCCGATCCGTACCGGTGGATCCCCGAGGCCGCGCGTCTGCTTCGACCCGATGGGCGACTCGTCTTCCTCACCAATTCGGTCCTGTCGATTCTCTGCATGACGATGAACGAGATCGGCGAGCAGCTCGTCCGACCGCAGCTCGGCCTGGGCAAGCTCGAGTGGCCGGACACGGGTGAGGTGGAGTTCCACCTCGGCCACGGCGAGTGGATCGACGTCCTGCGCGCCAACGGCTTCGAGCTCGAGCGTCTCGTCGAGCTGTTCGCTCCACGTGGTGCGGTGACACACTCGTACTACAAGTACGTCACCGCGGAGTGGGCGAAGCAGTGGCCGCACGAAGAGCTCTGGCTCGCGCGAAAGCGCGGTGGCTGACGCCGCTCCCCTGACGCCGCGACTGCTGCTCGCGTCGACGTCGCCGCAGCGCCGCGCGATCCTCGAGCAGCTCGGGATTCCGTTCGACGCCGTCGCGCCGGACCACGACGAGGAGACGCTCGTGCACGGCGACCCGTTCGAACTCGCGCGCGAGCAGGCGCGGGCGAAGGCGCGGTCGGTCGCCGACGACGCAGCGGGTCGGCCCGTGCTCGGCGTCGACACCGTCGTCGCGCTCGACGGGACGATCTACGGGAAGCCGGCGGACGCCGGGGCGGCAGCCCGGATGCTCGAGCGGTTCGGCGGCGAGACGCACGTGGTCGTCTCGGGGCTCTGCCTGATCGTCGGCGGCGACGAGGCGGTCGGGCACGAGTCGACGCGCGTCGAGTTCCGTCCGTTGACCGCGCGCGACGTGGCCGCATATGTCGCCACCGGCGAGTGGGCGGGACGAGCCGGCGGCTATGCGATCCAGGGTCGCGGCGCGGCGCTCGTCCGCGCCATCGAGGGAGACTACGGGAACGTCGTCGGCCTCCCCGTGGCGCTACTCGTCCGCGTCCTGTCCGAGCGGTTTGCAGGTCTTTACGGCTTCGGATAGCTAGACTCGCGCGGGCGATGGGCTTTCTCGACAACCTCGGCGGCTTCGGCGGCCGCGATATGGCCGTGGACCTCGGGACGGCGAACACGCTCGTCTACGTCCGCGGTCGCGGCATCGTCCTCTCCGAGCCGTCGGTGGTGGCCATCGACCAGCGCTCGGGCGAGGTGCACGCCGTCGGCGTCGAGGCGAAGCGGATGCTCGGGCGCACGCCCGGGACGATCTCGGCGATCAGGCCGCTGAAGGACGGGGTCATCGCCGACTTCGACGTGACCGAGCAGATGCTCCGTCACTTCATCCAGAAGGTGCACCAGCATCGCTTCGCACACCCGCGCGTGGTCGTGTGCGTACCATCCGGCGTCACCGGTGTCGAGAAGCGCGCGGTCGAGGAGGCGACGCTCTCCGCCGGCGCGCGCCAGGCGTATCTGATCGAGGAGCCGATGGCCGCCGCGATCGGTGCGGGCCTGCCGGTCGCCGAGCCGACCGGGAACATGATCGTCGACATCGGCGGCGGCACGACCGAGGTCGCCGTCATCTCGCTCGGCGGGATCGTCGTCTCGCAGTCGCTGCGCGTCGGCGGCGACGAGATGGACGAGGCGATCATCAATCACATCAAGCGCGAGTACAAGCTGCTCGTCGGCCAGCAGACCGCGGAGGAGATCAAGCTCGAGGTCGGGTCGGCATGGGACATGCGCGAAGAGGTGCAGGCGGAGGTGCGGGGGCGCGACATGCTCACCGGCCTGCCGAAGACAGTGGTGCTCTCGTCCGAGGAGGTGCGCCGGGCGCTCGACGAGCCCGTGACGCAGATCATCGAGGCGATCAAGTCGACGCTCGACAAGACGCCGCCCGAGCTCGCCGCGGACATCATGGACCGCGGCATCGTCCTCGCCGGCGGCGGCGCACTGCTGACGAATCTCGACGAGCGGTTGCGCCACGAGACGCAGATGCCGGTCCACCTCGCCGAGTCGCCGCTGACGTGCGTGGCCGTCGGCTCGGGCCGCAGCCTCGAGGAGTTCGAGGTCATCCACCGCAGCGCGCGCGCCCGCCGGAACAACCGCAACCACCGCTGACTTGACCGCTCCTTATCCGTAAGCGTAAACTTACGGTAAGCAGTGGCTAACGAACCCGCACTCGCGCTGGACGCGCTCGGCGAGCCGACACGGCGACTCGTGCTCGATCGTCTCCGCGGCGGTCCGCGGTCGGTCGGCGATCTCGCCGGCGAGCTGCCGGTCAGCCGGCCCGCGGTCTCGCAACACCTGCGTGTGCTGAAGGACGCGGGTCTCGTCACCGAGCGCCGCGCGGGCACGCGCAGGCTGTACCGCATCGAGCCGACGGCGCTCGCGGAGCTGCGCACGTATCTCGACGACTTCTGGAGCGATGCGCTCGACGCCTTCAAACAGGCCGCCGCGCGCGAGGAAGGAGCACGATGAGCACGACGACGATCCCGGCGATTCGCCACAGCGTCACCGTCCAGGCCAGTCCCGCGAAGGCGTTCGACCTCTGGGTCGGCAGGATCGCCGAGTGGTGGCCGCTCGACACGCATTCGATCGGCCAGGAGGCCGGACGTGTGCCTGACACCGTCGTCTTCGAGCAGCGCGTCGGCGGGCGTCTCTTCGAGCGCTCGGACGACGGCGAGCAGAAGTGGGCGGACGTCCTCGTCTTCGAGCCGCCTCACCGCTTCGTGATCGGGTGGAAGGTCAACTCGAAATGGCCCGACGCGACCGAGGTCGAGGTCACCTTCACCGCCGAGGGCGACGGCACCAGGGTCGACATCGAGCACCGGGGCTGGGAGCGCATCGGCTCGGTCGGCCCGAAGGCCCGCGACGCGTACGAGGGGGGCTGGGCCGAGGTCCTCGGTCGCTACGAGGAGGCGGGGAACCGCTAAAGGGCCTGCTGGAGCGGCCTCGTCGCCGCCAACCGCGCTAACCTAGGCCGTTCCGTGCCTCGCAACCGCAGTACCGGTGCGGCCCTGGACCCGTCGGTTCCGAGGCCAAGGCCGCAGCCGTTTCCCTTCCGCACCCGCTCCGCCCTCAAGCGGCGAGCCGTGGTCGGGACGCTGATCGTCCTCTCGCTCGTCCTGATCACGATCTCGTTCCGGGAGCCGACCTCCGGTGCGCTCCACGGTGTCGAGGCGGCCGGCGCGACGGCGTTGCGGCCATTCGAGGTCGCGGCGGAACGCGTGGCCCGGCCGTTCCAGGACGCGTACGGGTACGTGCGCGGTCTCGTCAACGCGAAGTCGGAGAACAACACACTCCGCGCCGAACTCGACCAGGAACGCCAAGTGGCGATCCAGAACCAGTCCGCGCAGGAGCAGGTCCAGCAGCTCAAGCGGCTTCTCCACTACGTGGACTCGCCGCAGTTCCCTGCGGACTACGCGGCCGTCAACACGCGGGTGATCGCGCGACAGCCGAGCGAGTTCGAGCAGCAGGTGCAGATCGCCGCGGGGTCGGACAAGGGCATCAGCATCAACACGCCGGTGATCACGCAGGACGGGCTCGTCGGGCGCGTGACGCAGGTGACCGGCGACGCCGCCCAGGTCACGTTGATCACAGACGCCGAGAGCGCGGTGCCCGCACGCGATCTCCGCACCGGCGCGATCGGTCTCGTGCGTCACGGAGAAGGGCAGGGCCAGATGATCCTCGACCGCGTCGGCAAGGCGCAGGACGTGCGCGACGGCGACGTGATCGTCACGGAGGGAACGGAGGCGCGGGAGTTTCCGTCGCTCTATCCGCGGGGAATCGCGATCGGACGAGTGCTCAGCGTCGGCCAGACCGACACGTCGGTCTACAAGGAGATCCAGATCCAGCCGTACGTCGACTTCAACGGGCTCGACTCGGTGACTGCACTCGTCGTCCGCCACAAAGCTGGGGGCAGACGTTGATCGCCGTCGACGCGGCGAAGACCGCAGCGATCATCTTCGTCGCCGTCATCCTCCAGGTCTCGATTTTCTCGAACGTGATCGTGCTGCACGGGCACCCGCAGCTCCTGCTCGTGACGGTGATCGCGATCGCGCTCCTGCGCGGCGCGGTCTACGGAGCGATCGTCGGCTTCGGCGCAGGGTTGCTCGCGGACACGGGTGTCTTCGGGATGCTCGGCTTCACGTCGCTCTTGCTGACGCTCGCCGGCTACTGGACCGGACGCTACGGCGAGACGACCGGACGCGACCGCGCGCATGCACCGCTCCTGTCCGTGGCCGTCGTCACCGTGCTCTACGAGTTCGGCGCGCTGATGCTCCACTTCGTGCTCGGCGAGCATGCGCCGGCCCGCGAGGTCCTGCTCGACGCGCTCCTGCCGACCGTCGTGCTCAACCTCCTCCTGACCGTGCCGGTCTACGCCCTCGTGCGACGCGTGCTGCGCCAGCCGGAGTCGGTCGACCGCGCGCAGGAGGTGACGCTCCTTGGCTAAGGACGTGTTCTCGCGGTTCCTGCCGTCCGACCCGCGGGTCTCGGAGCCCTATCGGCTGACGCCGCGGATCGCCCTCCGGATCGGAATCCTCGGGATGCTCGCGGTCGCCATCTTCGCCGTGCTCTTCCTGCGCCTCTGGGCGCTACAGGTGCTGTCGGGCTCCCAGTACCTCCGCGCCGCGGAGGACAACCAGCTGCGGACGGTGCGCGTGCCGGCGGAGCGTGGGCCGATCCTCGACGAGAACGGCCACGTGCTCGTCACGAACGTCGCGGGGACCGCGATCCAGATCCTGCCGTCGGACCTCCCCAAGCAGAAGGCCGTCCGCGTCCACGAGCTGCGGGAGCTCTCGCGGCTGACGAACGTGCCGCTTCGCGAGATCACGTCGCAGATCCGCAAGCACCAGTACGACCCCGTGACGCCGGTGATCGTGAAGGAGGGCGCGCGCGAGCCGCTCGTCGCATACCTGAAGGAGCGGCAGGACGACTTCCCAGGTGTCCAGGTCGCGAACACCTACATCCGCGCGTACCCGTTCGGGTCGCTCGCGGCGCAGGTGCTCGGCTACACGGGCGAGATCTCGCCCCTCGAGCTGAAGGTGATGGGCAAGGAGGGCTACCAGGCCGGGGACGTGATCGGGCAGGCCGGCGTCGAGGCGACCTACGACAAGTACCTGCGCGGACAGGCCGGCGTCGCGCGGCTCGTCGTCGATTCGCTCGGCCGGCCGCGCAGCAACCTCGAGACGACGGTCCTGCCGCGACCCGGCGATGCGCTGCGTCTGACGATCAGCGCGAAGCTGCAGCGGGCCGCCGAGCAGGCCCTGCAGATCGGGATGGCGGATGCGCGCGCATCGGCGTGCTACGGCTGCTGGGACGCGAACGGCGGCGCGGTCGTCGCCATGGACCCGCGCAACGGGGCGATCCGTGCGCTCGCGTCGTGGCCCACGTACCGGCCGAGCCTCTTCAGTGGGAGGGTGTCGGAGCGCGCGCTCGCTGCCGCCGGGCTGACGTCCTCGACCGCCGCGCAGATGAACTACCCGGCGCTCGACCGGGCGATCGACGCGACGTATCCCGCCGGGTCGACGTGGAAGCCGGTGACGGCGCTCGCGGCGATGGAAGAGGGCGTGCTCTCGCCGTACTCCGACCTCCTCTGCACGGGCTCGTACACGGTCGCGGGGCAGACCTTCGACAACTGGGATCCGTACGCCGACCAGTGGATGGACCTGCCAACGGCGCTCGCCGCCTCGTGCGACACCTACTTCTACCAAGTGGGTTACCGCTTCTACGGGCTTCCCGCCGACCGGGGCTCGCCGCTGCAGGCGGTCGCGGGACGGTTCGGCTTCGGCGCGAAGACCGGCATCGACCTCGGCCCCGAGGAGGCAGGGCTCCTGCCGACGCCCGACTGGCGCAAGAAGACGTACACGAAGAAGACGGATCCGTGCTGCTGGCAGGTCGACCGGCTCTGGAAGCCCGGCGACTCGATCCAGCTGGCGATCGGCCAGAAGGACCTGCTGGTGACGCCGCTCCAGATGGCGCGCTTCTACGCGTTGATCGCGAACGGCGGCCAGCTCGTGACCCCGCACCTGAAGCAGGACATCGAGCAGTCGCCGTCCAACGGCCGTCCCGGGGCGATCCTGCCGACGCCTCCCGCGCCCGCGCCCGTCCCGACGAACGTCGACGCTGCCGCACTCGCGGTCGTCCGCCAGGGCCTGTACGAGGCGACGCACGCGAGTTTCGGCACGTCGACGTCGATCTTCGGGAACTTCCCCATCCCGATCGCCGGCAAGACGGGGACCGCCGAGAAGGTCGTCGACCTCGGCAACGGCTACCACCCGATCTTCGACCAGGCGTGGTGGTGCGGCTACGGCCCGGCGGACAAGCCGACGCTCGTCGTGTGCGTGCTGATCGAGAACGGCGGCCACGGCGGAACCGCGGCTGCGCCCGCGGCCCTGAAGGTGTTCGAGTCGTACTTCAACAAGCAGGGGACCCAGACGGGACCGGTGCACAGCGACTGATGGCCGTCGAATACGCATCGGGAGCTCGCAGCGCAACCCGCGCCCGCCGGCGGGAGGCGGGCGACGTCGCGAGCGTCCTCCGGCGGCTCGACTGGGTGCTGCTCGGCGCCGTCCTCGGCGTCGCCGCCTACGGGCTCTGGGCGATCGCGGGGATCACGCGTCACGACGTCCCCGGGAATCCGAACTACTACCTCGTCCGCCAGGGGATCTTCGTCGCGGTGGGACTGGTCGGGCTCGGCTGCGCGGTGCTGATCGACCCCGCGTGGTACGGGCGCCGGTGGCGCCTGATCTATGCGGGCACGATCCTCGTCATCCTCGTCGTCTACGCCGCCGGCCCGGTGACGCGCGGGACGAAGCGCTGGCTCGAGCTCGGACCCTTCCGGTTCCAGCCGTCGGAGTTCGGGAAGGTGCTGTTCGTGATCGCGCTCGCCGGCTTCATCGCCGGTCGCACGAAACGCCTCGGCGAGGTGCGGACGACGGTGGAGGTGGTCGGCCTCGCGAGCATTCCGATCCTGCTCGTGTTCGCGCAGCCGGACGTCGGCACCGCGATGGTGTACGGGGCTGCACTTGGCGCTGTCCTCTTCGTCGCGGGGACGCCGTGGTCGCATCTCGCCGCGCTCGCTGCGGCGGTCATCCTCCTCGCTACGACGGTGCTCTGGCTGGCGCCGGCGGCCGGGGTGCACGTGCTCAAGCAGTACCAGGGCAGCCGTCTGACCGGCTTCCTGCATCCCGACAGCGATCCGGGCGGAGCCACCTACAACATCACGCAGTCGAAGAACGCGATCGGCGCCGGCCAGCTTCGCGGACGCGGCGTCAACGGGGCGACGCAGACCACGCTCCACTTCCTGCCCGAGCATGCGACCGACTTCGTGTTCTCGTCGCTGTCGGAGGAGCGAGGCTTCGTCGGCGCGTCGATCCTGCTCGGCCTCTACCTGCTCGTGGTCTGGCGCGGCTTTCGCATCGTCATGCTCGCACGCGACGCGTTCACCGCGATCACTGCCGGCGGGATCGTGTTCGCGCTCCTCTTCCAGATCTTCGTCAACATCGGAATGACGATGGGGATCGCGCCGATCACGGGCATCCCGCTTCCGTTCCTCAGCGTCGGCGGGTCGTCGATGATCTCGAACCTCATCGCGATCGGGGTCCTGCTGGCCATCCACGCACGGGCGCGGGCCGGCCGCCGCTGAGCTACGCGGCTTCCGCGGCCGTCCTCAGCTTCGCTCGTCGGGTCTTGATCGCCCGCAATCGCTGCGTCAACCGGGCCCAGGCCCACGGCTCGAGCTCCTTGTATCGAAGTGGAGACTGGTCGCGCGTGGCCTCGAGGTACTCGAACCAGGCGTCGGCCTCCTCGATCATCAGCAGCTCGTCGGCTTCCCACTGTCCCGCCACCAGACCCACCTCCTGGTCGCTGATGGCCCGAAGGCTAGGACCGGTGCCGGACGGCAGGGCCGTACGGGGCCCTTGCTAGCCTTAGCTCAGATGATCTCTGCTATTCACGACCTGCCGCGCACGCTCCGCGCCGTCCCAAGGGGCGTTGCTGCAGCGCGCGCGCACGAAGGAGTTTCTCTTTGCGTTGGTTCCGAATCCGCCGAAAGGCCCCTGAGCAGGCGCCCAAGGAGGCTGCCGCTCCCGCTGCACCACCCGAGTCCGTAACCCGACCGCCCGCGGGCCGCGCGGGCGCAACCGACCAAGCCACTCGCTCCAGCCGACGTCGCGGGACCCGCGGCGGGCGCGGACGGAGCCGTGCCAAGCCGGCCGGTGCTCAGGCCGAGCAGACGCAGGCTCCTGCGGCGACCGCCGACAAGCCCGCGCCGCAGCGGCGCGAGCGCCAGCCCGCCAAGCGACGCCGGGAGCCGCAGCGGCCTCGTCCGCTGCCGAAGGCAAAGCGCGAGCTGCTGATCTCGGTCGACGTCGGCGAGCAGCGTGTCGCCGTCCTCGAGGACGACAAGGTCGCCGAGGTCTACCTCGAGCGGCCGGAGCGCCGCTCGATCGCGGGCAACATCTACCTCGGCACGGTCGACAACGTCCTGCCCGGGATGGAGGCGGCGTTCATCGAGATCGGTCTCGAGAAGAACGGCTTCCTCTACGTCGACGAGATCGTCACGCCCGAACTGGAGGGCAAGTCTCGCCAGGGCCGCAAGATCCAGGATCTGATCAGCCGCGGCCAGACGATCATGGTGCAGGCCGTCAAGGACCCGATGAAGACGAAAGGCGCCCGGCTCACGACTGAGATCTCGCTGCCCGGTCGCTTCCTCGTCTTCGTCCCGAACGGCGAGGGCCAGGGAGTGTCGCGGCGGCTGGACGACGACGAGCGCCAGCGCCTGAAGGAGATCCTCAAGCGAATCGCCCCGAAGGAAAGCGGTGTGATCGTGCGAACCGCCGCCGAGGGCGCGTCCGCCGAGGACATCGAGCTCGATCTCGTCTTCCTCCAGAAGCTGTGGAAGTCGATCCAGCAGCGCGCGAAGACCGCGAAGCCGCCCGAGCTGATCTACCAGGAGGCCGAGCTTCCGTTGCGCGTCACGCGCGACCTCTTCACCGACGACTTCGAGCGCGCGCTCGTCGACAACGATCGCGCCTACAAGCGGATCACCGGCTACCTGAAGAAGACGTCGCCGCACCTCGTCGAGAAGGTCGTGCGCTACAAGGACAAGCCGGCGCTCATGGACGCCTTCGGCGTCGAAGCGGAGATCCGCTCGACGCTCAGCCGTCGCGTCGACCTGCCGTCCGGCGGCTATCTCATCTTCGACTACGCGGAGGCGTTCACGGTCATCGACGTGAACACCGGCCGATTCGTCGGCTCCCGCTCGAGGTCCTCGGGCGCACGCCTCGAGGACACGATCACGAAGAACAACCTCGAGGCCGTCAAGGAGGTCGTACGGCAGCTACGGCTGCGGGACATCGGCGGGATCATCGTCATCGACTTCATCGACATGGCGAACCCGAAGAACCGGGCGACGGTCGAGGAGGCGCTGCGAATGGAGCTCGAGCGCGACCGGACGAAGACGTACGTTGTCGAGATCTCGCCGCTCGGGCTCGTCGAGATGACGCGCCAGAACGTCACGGACGGTCCGCGCGAGGTGATGACGAAGAAGTGCGCGACCTGCGGTGGCGACGGCATCGTCGTCTCGGAAGGCACCGCGGCGCTCGACGTCGAGCGCCGGCTCCGTGCGCTGGCCGGCTCGCGGGCGCAGGCCTTCCGAGTCGAGGTCGCATCGAAGGTCGCGTCCCTGCTGATCGGGCCGGGAGCGTCCCGGCTCACCGAGCTCGAGGCGCTGACGAGGCGTCGGCTCTACCTCGTCGGCAACGACGACGTGCACCTCGACCACTTCGTCGTGCTGGCGGAGGGCAAGCGCGACGAGCTCGCCGTCGAGGGGCCGGTCCAGGAGGGCGCAGACGTCGAGGTGAAGCTCGTCGAGGTCGGCCTTCACGATCCGGGCGCCGGAGTCGGCAAGGTCGACGGGTTCGACGTCAACGTCGCCGATGCGTCCAAGCTCGTCGGCCGCAAGGTGAAGGTCCACGTCGAGCGCGTTCTCGACGGTGCGGCCTACGCGACGCTCGTCGGCCGCGGCCAGAAGGTCGAGGAGCCGATCACCGCCGAGCACGAGGCTGAGAAGCCGACGCGCAAGGCGGCGCCGAAGAAGGCGACGGACGTCACAGCGGAGCCGCCATCGGCGGAGCCGAACGCACGCGAGTCGGACGAGGCCGAGACCGGGAAGGCGGCCGAGGACGGTGAAGAGACGCCAAAGCCGAAGAAGAAGACGCGTCGCGGCTCGCGCGGCGGGCGTGGCCGCAAGCGGAAGACCGCAGCCGTTGGCTCTGCAGCTGCCAACGGCGCCGGGGAAGGCGGGGAGCCGGAGCTGCCGGCTCCGAAGATCCACGTCCCCGGCCGCGAACTCGACGAGCCGTCGGAGCCGCAAGCCGCAGCTTCCGCGGAGACCGCACCAGCCGACGAGCAATCCCGGGCAACCGAGGAGCCGGTACCGGAAGCAACGACGCCCGACGCGCCCTCCCCGCAGGACGGCGGCACCGACGCTGCTCCGGCGCCGAGGAAGAGGACCCGCCGAGGCACGCGCGGCGGCCGCAACCGCAGCAAGAAGCAGACCGTCGCCTCCGGGGTGGCGTCCAAGGAGCTGAGCGGGAACGGTGGCGATCCACGAGCCGGCGAAAGCGGGCCGGAGGGCGGTTGGGAGTACGTCCCGATGTCTGAATGGGCCGAGGAGCTCTCGGAGGAGTGATTCTCAGCTAGACTGCGCCGCTCGCGGGCCTGCGCCCGCGTTTTCCCTGCTATGGCCACGAAGATTCAGAGCTACGCGATCATCTCGCTCGGCGGGAAGCAGTACCTCGTCCGCGAGGGCGAGCGCCTCGTCGTCGACCGAGTGAAGACCGCGGAGGGGAAGACGTTCCAGCCGGACATCCTGTTCGTCGGCGGCGACGGCAAGGCCGAGCTGGCGCCGAAGGCGGCCGTGACCGCCCGCGTCGTCGGCCACGTGCTCGGGGACAAGGTGCGGATCGGCAAGTACCGCCCGAAGAAGGGCTACCGCCGGCACACCGGCTTCCGGGCCGCGCTCTCACAGATCGAGATCGAGTCGATCGGCGCTGCCAGGAAGTCGTCGGCACCGGGCACCGCGGCGCCGAAGGGCGAGGCGGAGCCCAGAGTGGCAGCCGCTGCGGAGCCGCCGCGGGGTTACCCGGGCTTCACCGTCGTCGAGATCGGTGAGAAGGCGAAACGCTGGAAACTCGAACAGCTCGAAGCGGCGTTGGCGTACGAGCGTGAACACGCCAACCGCAAGGGAGCGGTCGCCGCGCTCGAGTCGGCGATCGCGACGAAGAAGGAGGGCTGATGGCCCACAAGAAGGGACTCGGCTCGTCACGGAACGGACGCGACTCGAATCCGAAGATGCTCGGGGTCAAGATCTTCTCGGGCGAGGAGGTCAAGGCCGGGATGATCATCGTCAGGCAGCGCGGGACGAGGTTTCGCCCTGGGCCGGGCACAGGCCTCGGCCGCGACGACACGATCTTCGCCACGCGTCCCGGCACGGTGTCCTTCCGTCAGAGCGGCGAGCGCCGGTTCGTCGAAGTCACCGGCACCGAGTAGTCCACCGTTCATGGGCTCGCGCGCGCGTGACCCGGAGTGGCGTTCTTCTGGATGATCGCTCGGCGGCGGGGCTGACATGTTCCAGGACCGGGCACGCATCCACGTGAACGCAGGCCGCGGCGGTGACGGGAGCCTCCACTTCCGCCGGGAGAAGCACGTCCCGAAGGGCGGACCCGACGGCGGCGATGGGGGGCCGGGGGGCGACGTCGTGCTCAGGGCGGATCCAGACCTCCGCGACCTGTCCGCGTTCCGGTCGAAGCGGCGCTTCAGGGCAGGAGCGGGTGAGCCCGGTCGCGGTGCGCTCAAGCACGGGGCGACCGGCGAGACCGCCGAGATCCGTGTTCCGGTCGGAACCCAGGTCTTCGACGAGGACGATCTGCTGATCGCGGACCTCGCGAGCCCGGAGGCACGCGTGGTCGTCGCCCGCGGCGGCCTGGCCGGGCGCGGCAACAAGCGCTTCGCCTCGTCGACCCGGCAGGTGCCGCGCGTCGCCGAGACCGGCCTGCCGGGGGAGGAGGCTGTGCTCCGGCTGCGGCTGAAGTTGCTGGCGGACGCGGCGCTCGCCGGGCTCCCGAACGCCGGGAAGTCGTCGCTGCTCGCCCGCATCTCGAACGCGAAGCCCAAGGTCGCCGACTACCCGTTTACCACGATCGC